>JAOUJW010000012.1 GCA_029882975.1 Gammaproteobacteria bacterium | reverse complement strand
ACCAGACGAAAACCTTCCTCGGCGACTGGTTTAGCCCCAAGCGTAAACGCAATAATAGAAGAGTCATTGCGAATCACGTAATAACTGCCACCGGGCCTCACATCCCAAACATCTGCTTCAAACAAACGTACAAAACCCGCAGTTTTCAGTATTTCATGAATATTATCCACGGCATGGAAAGGCGTGGGTGACTGCTTAATGAAGTCCAGCAGACCGTCTATGAAATTGGATTCTTCCATATTAAAACCTTTTTGTATGATGACCGTTGACCAGGGTTGGAGGAACCATGGTCTCCCCCGTACTAGAAGGACTCAGATTTTGAGAGTCGCCTCTAATTTATTATTGTTTGCTCCGCCGGTGGAATCACTCCATGATTTACAAGCGGTTGTGCTTTGATTATACAAAGTCTAAAAATAAATAAAACTATTCGTCGGTATGAATATCATATCTTATTGAACAAAAATCCGTCTACTTTCAAATATATCATCAGATAAAGCATGGGTATTGACCCGTATGACACGTTTCAACAGGAAATCATACAAAATAGGATTATAGGGACGAATTTGGGTTAATCGTGTTGCCGTGTCAGCCGGTATAAATCCCCAATCCACATATTGGTGAGTATCCACCAAGGGGATGACACCGGGCAAAGGATAATCCGAACCGTTAATGAGTCGCTTATGCCATTGCGGGTTGGAGACGATATCCGCGATGGTTTCCTTATCGCGGTTAATCTGCAAAATCGCGGAAATATCACCATACACCCGGTCGGCCACACTGGAATCCGCTATTAGACGTTTAAACAAGTTAAAATTACGCTCCATAGGTGCCTTGGCTTCGTTAGGTTCTTTATCAATATCGTGGCTTTGTCCCAAACTGGCGCAGTGGGCAAATATAACCCGCACGCCCCGGTCCAACGCTCGGCGTAACAATAAGGGGTTATTGAGCCGTTCGCCACCTTCCACGCTGACCGCGTTTTCCTCACCTGCATGACACAAAATAGGGATATGGTATTTCACCAAGGCATCATAAAAACGATCACACAAAGGTGAAGCCGGGTCTATGCCCATGGCACCCGGCAGCCACTTAATGGCTCTGGTACCGCGTTCCACACACCATTGCAATTCCTCCACGCAGTCGGCGCGGTAAGGGTGTATGGAAGCGATCCACTCAAAGGCCAGGGGATGTTGTTTTACCACTGCGTAGGCGTAGGCATTGGGCGTATGAAACGGCGAAGATTCTGCCTGCTGCTTACCTTGCTCGTCATAGAAGTAATCAAAAGCCAGCAACATCATTTTGGCACCCGGTGGAAAATCTTTCTGCAAAGACAACAGCCGATCCACTACCAGCTTGTCCACAGAATGCGGACTGCCTCTATTTTCTTTTCCCTGGTCCTCGCCGACACAAGCGGCATTCATATAAAACTGAAATTGGGCGTATTGAATGGGGTGCATCAAAGACTGCATATTGGGATTAACCCAAATGCCACTGTTGTTATCGCCGGTGCCGATTAAATGCACGTGGCAATCCCACACCTGTTGCGGGTCCAAACCTTCCCAGGCCTGACGCAGCAACTCATGGTCAGCCAATGCTTTGGGTAAAGGACCGGACAAACAACTGTTCAATATGCCTTCACGGGGCCACAACCAAAATCCGGTTGCGCCCATGCCCAGACCACCGGCCGCCAAAACAGTTAAAAAACTTCTTCGATTCATTTATTTACCTATTTATGTATTGTACCGAGCAACTGCTAAGCAACGACAAGCACTAAGTGTTACTGTAGCGTCACCTTTCGCGCGCGTGGGCACAAACCACGCGCCCACCTTACATAACTCTTTCTTTTACCCGGCCCTGGAGTCGTGTTTCCCAAAAGCGGACGTACTCACGGCGTTCCCGGTTGGGGAACACCCATGCCCCCTTTTTCGTCGGCTGACCCAAAAATACAACGATGCTCAACCCTACACCTCATGCACCAATGTTTGCGCGGTGACATAATCGGTTTTGCCCGTTCCCAAAATCGGAATGGCTACCACTTGCATGACTTTTTTCGGCACATTGATTTCGCCGATACCGTCCTGTTGTGCCTGATATAATAAGGGGGTTCGATCGGCGTTGGCCTGGGTGCTCATCAACACAATTTGCTCTCCCTTGCGCTCGTCCGGTACGGCTACAGCCGCATGCTGGGCATCGGGCCACACTTTGCTGGCCAGAGACTCCACGGCAGTCAGGGAAACCATCTCACCGGCAACTTTGGCAAAGCGTTTGGCTCGACCACTGATGGCCACAAACCCCTCGTCATCCAAATCCACAATATCGCCGGTGTCATACCAGGCCTCTCCGTCCACCTTCGGCAAAGGTGCCAACACACCGGGGTTGTCATGCAACAAATATCCCAGCATTACATTGGGCCCTTGCACAAATAGTCGCCGCCCCTGGGACAAACCCGGTACCGGCTCCAGCTTCATTTTTATCGCCGGCAACAAACGGCCTACCGTACCGGGCTTATTATCCATAGGTGTATTCACTGCCAGCACCGGACTGGTTTCCGTCGCACCATACCCTTCGAAAATGCGCACCCCAAATTTATCTTCCCAGGTACGTCGAACTTCTGTTTTGAGTTTTTCCGCACCGGCAAACACGTAACGCACGCTGTAAAAATCATATGGGTGGGCGTTTTTAGCATAACCCGCCAAAAACGTATTGGTACCAAACAAAATAGTTGCCCCAATTTCATAGGCAATTTCCGGAATAACGCGATAGTGCAATGGTGAAGGATACAAAAAGGTTTTCATACCCGACAGCACCGGCAACAAGGTACCGGCAGTCAAACCGAAGGAATGAAACGTGGGTAAAGCGTTGAGCACAATATCCTGCGCGGTAAAATCAATACGCGAAGCCATTTGGCTCATATTGGCCAACAAGTTCTGATGGCTTAATACCACGCCTTTAGGGGTACCTTCCGAACCGGAAGTAAACAGCACCACCGCCGGCGACTCCGGCGACACACCGCGGGTGCGATGCCGGTTCTTCAAGCCAAAGTCCATTTTGCTAATAATAAAACTGCGAATCTTGGTGTACAGATTAATGTTTTTGGCGATATCCTCCAAATACACCACGTTGACTTGTTTGGATAACTCATGCACAACGTCTTGCAACTTGGCTTTGATCACAAACGCATGAGCTGTCACCACGGTTTTCACCTGAGCGGTCTCACATGCGGAAATCATTCCGTGGGCACCCACGGTATAATTGAGCATGGCAGGAACCCGACCGTAAGCATGTAAACCCATAAAGGTGACCAATGTGCTCAAAGCTCCGGGCAATAATACGCCCACATATTCACCGCGGCTGCTGTGCTTGGTGAGTTCCTTGCCCAGAGCCAAACACTTAGTCACCACCGTGTCATAGTTAATAGGCTTACGGTTAATGTCTTCGCCAACAATGTGTTTCCCGCCATGCACAATGCGAGCATCCAGTAGACGATCAAAAATCGTAGTACGATAAGGACTGGAAGCAAATACCATCTCAGTCATAACATCCGAAAGAATTTTACCGGCCCGGGTTCTGCGGGCCCGACCGGAGACCTCGTTGTCCATCTTCAATTTGCGCGGGTCTAATATACTGAGGGAGATCTCCGGAAACCAGCGAGTACGTATGCGGCCCTTCATGCGGGAAAAAGGCGAATACTGTGCGCCGTCTATACACACGGGCACAACCGTGGCATTCGTGCGCACTGCTACCAAGCCGGGCCCGTGATAGATTTTCATTAAAGAGCCGGTAACGGTAATACGTCCCTCGGGGAAAATCACCACGTTTTCCCCTTCCTGTACTTTCCGTATTAAGGCGCGTATGGCCAGCGGGTTACCCGGATCCATAGGAAACAAATGTACCAAACGACGGACGAACTTAAGCACCCATCCACCGGCCACATGAGTATTCACGGCGAAAGTCATATTGATCGGTATAAAACAGTACAACAACAGTGCATCTAAAAACGAGGTATGGTTCGCGACGATGATGACATTTTCATCCAATGTCTTGAGTTTTTCCAAGCCCCTGACTTCCACTTTATAAAACAGCGACATTATCGCAGCCAATGTTTTTTGTAAGCCATTCATTATAATTCTCCTCTTGATCCGGCCAGCCCCGCCAGGTAATTCTTGATCAATGAATCCGTCAATACATTAATGGATTCGGCCCCCCCGATTTCCAGTTTTCCCGTAACCGCCAAAGCGCATATCCCGTGAACACCGCACCATATAGTACGGGATACCTGTTGACGTTCGGAAGTGGAATTATTCACTAAATCGCTGCCCCCAACCCCAATCTCATGCTGAGGCGGTATCAAAGAAATGAGCTGGGTTTCCACCAGTTCAAACATATCGTTCACCTTGAGCGCCAACCAATCGGGTACCGGTTCGCCTTCAGGTAAATTGTGCTCAAACACCATGCTCCAGCGTTTGGGGTACCGAGTGGCGAAACCCACATAGGCTCGTGCCATGGCCAGTATGCATTGGGTCGGCTCTTTGCAGTCCTGCGTTGCTTCGCGTAGCTGAGAAAACAACTGATCCAGCGTTTGCGCGTTTACATGAAGAATTACATCATCCAAATTTTTAAACACCAGATATAGGGTACCTACCGTGTAGCCAATATCCGTCGCTACTTTGCGAGCACTAATGCCGCTTAAACCGTGACGATCCGCCAAGGCACTGGCAGCTGCCAAGGCCATTTCACGGATTTCGTCTTTGCTGTGATCACTGCGTCTGGCCATAAGTGTCTTCCCAATCAAACGTTTGTGAATATTAACCAAAAATGTTTCGGCATTTAATTGAACACCGTTTAGTTCTATGCTACAGTTTAATTGAACACTGTTCATTTGTCAATTTTAATTGAACACTGTTTATTTTTTAACGTTTAATTGAACACTGTTCATTTACAGTTATTGATAGGAGCAACGCTCATGAAACTATTTAATTCTTTTATTATCAAGAGTTACCGGTTATTCCTTAGACTGACTCTGAGTTTTTGTATCATAGGCAGCAGCCAAGCTGCCGGTCTGCTCACACCCAAAAACAATCATTTAGGGGAGCTAAAAATCAAAGATCACGAGGTCAATGTGATCATCGAAGACGGTTACGCCATTACGCGTATCGAGCAAGTCTTCCATAATCCACATACCCAAGACCTGGAGGCCATTTACGCCTTTCCGGTGCCGGAACAAGCCTCAGTCGGCGAATTCACACTGTGGATAGACGGTAAGCCGATCACCGGAGAAGTTCTGGAAAAGAAACAGGCGCGGCAGATTTATGAAACCGAAAAAGCCGCCGGTCGTGACAGCGGTATCACCGAAAAAAATGGGTACAAGACCTTTGAAATAAGCGTCAACCCCGTTCGCGCGGGTCAAGACACCCGCATTCGTCTGGTTTACATTCAACCGGCCCACATCGACACTGGCATCGGCCGCTATGTTTACCCGCTGGAAGAAGGTGGGGTCGATGAAGCAGCTTTGAATTTTTGGAACAATAACGATAAGGTGGAAAATACGTTCAAATTCAATTTACAACTCAAATCCGCCTATCCCGTCAAAGGCCTGCGCCTGCCCAATCAACCCTTGGCTCAGGTAAGCCAAAATGCCAAAGGTGAGTGGGAAGTGGCAATGCGATCACAAGCTCAAACCACGCTAAACACCACGGCTAACGAAGAGCAGCCAAACACACACGTTGCCAACACAAGCCAAATTGTTTCCACAGAAGTTAATCCAAAAAACCGGACAGCATACACCCTCAACAAAGACATTGTGGTGTACTGGCGCTTACAAGACGGCTTACCCGGCAGCATCGATCTGGTGACCCAAAAACCCAAAGCCAACGGTCGCGGTACTTTTATGTTAACAGTCACACCCGGCGATGACTTAGACCCTATTACACAGGGTACGGACTGGGTGTTTGTATTGGACATCTCCGGGTCCATGCAAGGCAAATACGCTACGCTGGCCGAAGGCGTCAACCAGGCATTGAAGAAAATGCGCACCCAAGACCGTTTTCGCATTGTAACTTTTAACAACAGCGCCAGTGAAATCTCCACTGGCTATGTGGCCGCCACCCCGGAAAACCTGCGTTACTACACCGACAAGGTGAAAAACGTTAAACCGGGTGGTGGCACCAACCTTTTTGCAGGCATTGCATTGGGTATGCAGGCGATAGACTCCGACCGCCCTACTGGAATTGTATTAGTCACCGATGGTGTAGCCAATGTGGGCGAAACAGAGCAAAAGAAGTTCATTGAACTGGTAAAAAAACAGGACATGCGCATTTTCACTTTTATCATGGGTAACAGCGCCAATCGTCCCTTGTTACAAGCTGTCACTAAGGCCAGCGGCGGTTTCGCAGACAATGTCTCCAACAGTGACGACATTGTGGGTAAAATCATACTAGCCACCAGCAAGATGACTCACAAAGCCATGCACGGTATGGAGGTGAATATCGCCGGTGTAAAAACCGCTGATATCACACCGGCGCAAATCGGCAGTTTATATCGAGGCCAACAACTGGTGCTCTTTGGCCACTATTGGGGTAACGGCCAAGCCCATGTACAAATCAAAAGTAAAATCTCCGGACAGCAAAAAATATATGAGAGTCGTTTCCCCTTCCCTGCCACGGCCAATGACAACCCGGAAATTGAACGTCTTTGGGCTTTCGCCCGCATCGAAGACCTGAACGAGGAAATTCAGGATTTTGGAGAAAAGGCGGACATCAAACAAGCCATTGTGGACTTGGCCACGGAGTTCGGACTGGTCACCGACTACACCTCCATGGTCACCATGCGGGAAGAGTCCTTTACGGCCCACGGCATCGATCGCAGTAATAAACGTCGGGTTGAAATGGAACACCAGGCCCAACAACAACGCCGCCAACAAACCGCACGCAGCCGCCGTGTAGACCAGCAACAACCCGCATTTACCGCGCCGCGTGCCGGCACCGGACGCAGTAGTGGTGGTGGCAGTGGTGGCGCCATGGGAATCTGGACTTTGCTGCTGTTGCCCTTGCTGGCTCTGCGTCGCAAACGCACTTAAGCAAAACGACAACAATAATGTACTTAGAGCGCCGGAACCCCCGGCGCTTTTTTCCCGCATCAAGCATTGTTAAATCATAGAAAATTCTACCCATCTTTGGCGGTTTTGTGCCGATAGAAAACTGATGAAACATCTGTTGGACAACACAATGACTGAGCCACGGGAAATTCAGCATGCGAATAAGAACACGGAATAAATCTCAAGTTTTCACCACCGTGTTTCGATCGGTTTATGCGCGCCTGATTCCCGCTTTTTTGTGCATCACCCTGTCTGCCTGGACAATTGCTGTGATGTCGGAAGGGGAGATTAAAGGTGAAGTCACTAAAGCCTTATCCACGGTGTTGGGTGCAAGCCATCATATCGTCACTACATGGAGCATCCAAAATATACAAGCCGTGTCCCGCTTAGCGGATAATCCATTAGTAAAGGACTACATCATCGCCCTGCGGAACAATAAACAAATCGAACCATGGAAACAGCAATTGCTTAACAGCAGTCTGAACGGATTGATACAAACCAACAGGTATCATGACTACACATTTCTAGGCCCCGACAATCGTATTCTTGCATCATCCATAACAGAGGATATGGGCACGACTACGCCGTTACTCCAGCAGGAACATGCCCTCAACCGCCTGTGGTCAGGTTCAGGCACCATCTCAACGCCTATTAAAATTTACCCCCCGGGTAAGCTCGAAAGAGATATAGTGATGTACGTGGGAGCTCCGATTCGGGACGATAACGGTGACGTGGTCGCTCTGCTGCTGTTTACTTTAAACCCCTTGGACAGCTTTGTTCCTCTTAGCCGCCATGGTCGTATCGGCGACAGCGGTGAAACATACATATTTAATGACACAGGCAAGCTGATCACAGAAAGCCGTTTCAATTCGCAACTGCAAGACCTTGGATTGATTGGTGCCGGCGAGGGTTCCACACTAAACCTGACTTTGCTTGATCCCGGTAAGAATCTATTGGATACCTCCGCCGTCAGAGCATCCCCCAAGAATCTACCTTTTACCCATGCGGTAGCCAATGCCATAAAAGGCCAAGCCGGTATAGACCTGAATGGCTACCGCGACTATCGCGGCGTATCGGTGGTGGGTGCCTGGTTGTGGGACGATTCTCTTAATATGGGCTTTACCGTAGAGCAGGACATAGACGAAGCCTATGCGATACTGCAATTGACGCGTACTACCATCATCAGCGGTTCGATTCTGTCAATGATTATTCTCTATATTTTCGCCTGGAGCATTGACAGAAACAACAAAAACCTGAAACAAGCCGAAGAAAAATTGGAGACCATGTTCAACACGGCAACCGATGGTATCGCCTTCATCAACCGCGAGGGCATCATAGAAAACGTCAATCCGGCAATCACCTCACTGTTGGGTTACACCAAAGACGAACTTATTGGTAGAAATATCAAGATACTGATGCCGGAGCCCTTTCGCAGCCGGCACGACGAATATCTGCGGCGTTACGAAGAAACCGGAGAGAAAACGGTTTTGGGGGCCAACCGCGAAATGATTGCGCAACATCGCAATGGCCAACTGGTATCAGTGGACTTAAGTGCCAACGAAGCCATATTGAATGGGGAGCGGCACTTTTTCGGAATATTGCGTGATATCAGCGATAAAGTTGCCACCAAAAAGAAACTGCAACAAGCCAACACCGAGTTACGCATGATGGCTATGGTAGCGCAAAACATCGCCTATGCGGTTACTATCACCAACCCCGATGGCCACATTGTCTGGAATAATGAAGGCTTCACTAATATCAGCGGCTTATCTGAACAGGAAGTTTATGGACAACATTACTGCCATATATTGGAACAGCAAATGGTCAACGATGGCATCATCAGTCAGATCCACGATGCCATGTTGCAGCAGATTCCCTTAGAGATGGAGATACAAAAACAACGCCGCTCTGCCGGTATTTACTGGGTTAACACTGAGATTTCACCCATCCTCAATGAACAGGGTCAATGGGACAAATTTATAATCATTGAGCAGGATATTACGGAAAAACGCCAGTTGGTATCGCAAATTCAACAGGCAAAAGACAAAGCCGAACGAATTGCCGATGAGCTCTCCAGCAAGGAACAAGTTCTGTTACTGGCTCTCTCCGGCGCTGGGGCCGGACACTGGTATCTGGAGCTCGATAGCGGCAAGCTCCATTGGGATGAGCGTTGTATGGAGATCTTTGGTATCTGTTCCGATGAATTTACCGGACGTTACTCGGATTGGGCTCGACGGGTACATCCGACAGATTTTCCTGCAGCGCAAGTACAATTCATTGACGCCATGGATAATGTGGACGCCTACCAATTTACATTTGACCACCGGATTGTCCTTTCCAATGAAGAACTTCATTATGTTCACATATCCGCCACCATCGAGCGGGCCGAAGACGGCACGCCATTAAGAGTCTATGGTTTGTATTTTGATGTTACCCAGGCGAGACTTAACGAGAGAGTACTGCAAAAAGCCAAGGAAGAAGCCGACGCAGCCAATCTGGCCAAGTCATCCTTCCTGGCAGCCATGAGCCATGAGATACGTACTCCCATGAATGGTGTTGTGGGTATGATCGATGTTCTGGCTCAAACCCAACTGAATGAATCCCAACATGACTTCATCAACACCATAAAAACCTCCGCGTTTTCGCTACTCAGTATAATCGATGACATACTGGACTTCTCCAAAATAGAAGCCGGCCGTTTATCACTGGAAAGTATCCCGGTTGAATTCGAAGAACTCGTGGAAAGCGTGGGTGATACCTTGCTTCCCATGGCCTACAAGAAAGGAGTTGAGCTATTGGTATTCTGTGCCCCGGAACTACCCGCAGTAATAAAAGCAGATCCGGTAAGAATACGGCAAATTCTATTTAACCTGGGTGGAAACGCGCTCAAATTCACTAACAATACACCAAACAAACATGGCCGCGTCGTCATACGGGCGGAAGTCACAACGAATCAAACCGAGCAACTCTATGTAAAAATCAGTGTAGAGGATAATGGAATCGGCATGACTCCCGAGGTGCAACGACAGTTGTTTCAACCTTTTGTGCAGGGAGAGGGCTCCATCACGCGACGTTTCGGCGGCACCGGCCTGGGGCTTACCATATGCCGCAGGCTGGTGGATATGATGGGTGGCAATATTGAAATGTACAGCCAGGAAAACTTTGGATCAATTTTTTCAGTAGTCATGCCACTGGAAGACACCGATGACGATTCCGCTAAATATACCGACACCTTAGCGGGGCTCAATGTAATCTTGCTGGACTGCAACGATGTGGTTGCCGAAATCGTGGAACGTTATCTCATCACGGCTGATGCGACGCCAATTCACGCCTCGACCGACAATGTTGATGAAATACTCCAAAGCTTATCACCGAGTACCGAAAACCTGATCTTCATCATTAACAACCCCAAACCGTATTCGGAACCGCGATATTTACAGAAGACCGAACTGATACAACACTTGGCTGACCGTTTCCGCACCCATAAACCCGGGTTCCTCCTTCTGGGCAGAGGCAGACGCCAAACCCCGCGAGCGCAGGAAGGCTTTATCAGCCTGGACCTGGATGCCTTACACCGAAACAGTTTTATCAAAGCAATTGCTGCATGCGCAGGACGAGATTCACTTGCAACACCCGACCGAGGAAACACTACCCAACCGTTTATTGAACAAATTCCTACCAGCGGAGAACTCGTTCTGATTGCAGAGGACAACGAGACCAATCAAAAAGTGTTGCTGCATCAACTCGGCCTACTGGGCTGCGTGACCCAGGTCGCCAATAACGGCCGAGAGGCTTTAGAATTGTGGCAACATAACCCGTATGCACTGATTTTAACGGATTGCCACATGCCGGAAATGGACGGATATGAATTGACGCGGCAGATTCGCAGTCGGGAAGTAAACGGCGCACACATTCCCATTATAGCCATTACTGCCGATGCGCTTAAGGGCACACACAAACAATGCCTGGATTGCGGTATGGATGACTACCTGACCAAACCGGTACAATTGAAATCGCTGGCGGAAAAACTGCAAGCCTGGCTGCCTTCGGCAAACACAGGTAATGCAACACCCGAGGTACACACGGCCAACGTCCATGAGCAGCCTGCCGCGGCGGAAAACATCGTGGATACCAATGCATTGATCGAAGTGTTGGGAATGGACGACCCAGCCCTGCTGGCGGATTTCTATGTCGACTTTGTACGCACCAGTGATGTCACCATTAATGAGCTGCTGGATGCACATACCCGCCACAATGCAGAAGACGTAGGAGGTCTGGCCCATCGACTCAAATCCTCAGCCCGATCCGTCGGTGCCAATCTTTTGGCAGATTGCTGCCTGGCATTGGAGATGGCCGGTAAAGCCACTGATTGGCCGGTAATTGAAACAGAAATCCTAAAACTGCCGCAACTGTATAGCGAAGTGAAAAATTGGATTCAATCCTATCTCACCCAATCCAACGCAGCGTAACGTGCTAAGGTATGCCCACTTTATGTCTGAGGCAAACGTTTTTGCTTCTCGGCGATTTCGATGAAAGATTCCAGGCGCACCAAACGCTTATCCAACTCGTGGGTCCGATCGATGATGCGTTGGTCGGATTCGCGCATTTCTCTGGCCAGTTGGGATATATCCGCAGCCAGCTGAATCACGCGCTCGTTATGCTTAATCGATTCGGTCAGTACCTGAAGTATTTTAGACATACATTCCCTTGTTTTTAGTTTATTTTTTTCCCAATTTTCTAAACAGACTTAGAGTCTCGTGCACCTCCGAGCGAGCATGGTCCAGCGCCCGGGAAACCTCGTCATTGCTTTTATCCAGTTCCGCAATCAATGCGGTTAAATCCTGTGTATCCCCAGCCTCCAGATCAAAAGCATCAATGGCCAAACGATGAGCTTCGCCGGCCGACTTAAGCTTTTTCGCCTTTTGTATTTTGGCAATTTTGTCGTGCTGCTCCGAACTGAGTAATACCACCGCACGGGTCATATTGGGCATAAATCACTCCTGATTTCCAAGGATTTTGATGCTGAAAATATAGCACATGTGCATGTGTTGTGCAGGTTTTTTTATAGATTATTTTTTCATATAATACAAACAGATAAGCCCATTAATGGTAGCAAGTTTACACCATGACCTTCACCGTACAGGTAAGCACCAGCTGCAAAAACCAAAGTGGGAACGGGGATTGCATAAAAACCGATACACGAAAACAGACGTATAAGGACATACTGACTCATGATGGGTGGTAAGGAAACCTATAAAAATCTACGCGTGCTGCTGGTAGATGACGACACCTTTGCTTTGCGTATAATTCGTCACATTGTTTATGGCCTTGGGGTTGTCAACGTATACGAAGCTTTTGACGGCCAAAACGCCATCTATCAAATGGAAAAACACAAAATCGACCTGCTCATCACCGATGTGGAAATGCCCCATATTAACGGGCTGGAATTGCTCAAACGGGTACGATGCGGCAAAACCCCCACACCACGAAATTTACCTGTCATCATTGTCACGTCCCTGTCCAACACTGAAGTGCTCCGCACCAGTGTTGCTTTGGACATCAACGGATTTCTGGTGAAACCGCTGAAACCGATTACCGTACAGGAAAAACTTCATGATGCCGTAACCGAAGCCAACGCCGGCACCATCGTTTGCCACCCGGAAAGCCATTACGAAAATGTAGTCACCGAGCTAAACCCGAATAAAACCAAGAAAGAAGAAAAAACCGCTGTTAATGCCGGTATCTTGATCGATAAAGATAAAAACAAAGTCGAAGAACAAGCTACGCAACATTCGCACGGTCAAAAAGTACCCATCCGCGATCTCAAACCCGGCATGGTCATAGAAACCGATATGTACTTTAAAGACGGCACCCTGCTGCTTTCATCGGGCCACACCCTGACCGAAAACACCATCAACCGCCTCATGGACCTGAGAGAAGTGCTCAACACGGAATTCTGCTTGGTTCGCTACGAACTGGCGCAAGACGAAGCAAAACAGGAAGAACTGAAAAAAGCGGCGAAGTGACAAACTGAGCAAAAATCAGCCTGACAAAATCTGGTCACTCCCGTGCTTCTGCGTTATAGTTAAGCCCTTAAAATCCGACGCAGAAAACCTCTACAAACAAAAAACATGAAAAAACGAGCATTAATCACCGGCATCACCGGACAAGATGGCGCCTATCTGGCAGAACTGTTGCTGGACAAAGGCTACGAAGTACACGGCATCAAACGCCGCACGTCCTTGTTCAATACCGACCGCATTGACCACCTGTACCAGGACCCGCACCAGCAGGACCGCAATTTCATCCTGCACCACGGTGATATGACCGACTCCACCAGTCTGATCCACATTGTGCAGAAAATTCAACCGGATGAGATCTACAACCTGGCCGCGCAAAGCCATGTGGCAGTGTCTTTCGAAGAACCCGAATACACCGCCAACTCCGACGCCCTGGGCGTATTAAGATTGCTGGAAGCCATTCGCATTTTGGGCCTGGAG
Organism: Gammaproteobacteria bacterium; assembly: GCA_029882975.1. Taxonomy (NCBI): domain Bacteria; kingdom Pseudomonadati; phylum Pseudomonadota; class Gammaproteobacteria; species Gammaproteobacteria bacterium. The sequence goes on along the minus strand of JAOUJW010000012.1, from coordinate 115,743 downwards.
AAAAAAACCCGGTTTTACCAGGCATCCACCTCAGAGCTGTTCGGCAAAGTGCAGGAAGTCCCGCAAAAGGAAACCACACCGTTTTACCCGCGCTCACCCTACGCCGTCGCCAAAATGTACGCCTACTGGATTGTGGTCAACTACCGCGAAGCTTACGGCATGTATGCCTGTAACGGCATCCTGTTCAACCACGAATCTCCACTCAGGGGCGAAACCTTCGTGACTCGCAAAATCACCCGCGCCCTGGCCCGTATCAAACTGGGCCTGCAAGACACCCTGTTCCTGGGCAACCTGGACGCCAAACGCGACTGGGGCCACGCCAAAGACTACGTGGAAATGCAATGGTTGATGCTGCAACAGCAACAAGCGGAAGATTTTGTCATTGCCACCGGGGTGCAGTACTCGGTACGGGACTTTGTAGACGCCGCCGCCAAAGAACTGGATATTGGCATCACCTGGAAAGGCCAAGGCGAAGAAGAAAAAGGCTACGACAGCAGCGGCAAATGCATTGTCGCCGTGGACCCACGCTATTTCAGACCCACGGAAGTGGAAACCCTTCTGGGCGACCCCAGCAAGGCCAAAGAAAAACTGGGCTGGGTACCCAAATGCAGCTTCGAAGACCTGGTGGCAGAAATGGTTCGCGAAGACCTGAGCGCCGCACAACGAGACGAGTTGTGCAACCGCGAAGGCTTCCGTACCTTCAATTACAATGAATAGCAACAAATAAACCCCATGAACAAAAACAGCAAGATTTTCGTCGCCGGTCACAAAGGCTTGGTAGGCAGTGCCATCATCCGGCAACTGCAACAACAAGGTTTCGAGCAAATCATCACTGCAGACCGTTCACAGTTGGACCTGACCCAACAACAAGCGGTCAACGACTTTTTCGCAAGCAATAAACCGGACTATGTCTTCCTGGCCGCGGCCAAAGTGGGCGGTATTCACGCCAATGACACCTACCCCGCCGACTTTATTCGTGACAACCTGGCAATGCAAAGCAACATCATTGACTCGGCATACCGTCACGGTTGCAGCAAACTGCTGTTCCTGGGCTCATCCTGCATCTACCCCAAGCTGTGCCCCCAACCCATGCAGGAAGATTACTTACTCACCGGGCCCTTAGAGCCCACCAACGAATGGTATGCCATAGCCAAAATCGCCGGCATCAAAATGTGCCAGGCCTACCACAAACAATACGGATTTAAAGCCATCTCCCTCATGCCCACCAACCTCTACGGGCCGGGAGATAACTTCCACCTGGAAAACTCCCATGTACTGCCGGCGCTGATTCGTAAATTTCACGAAGCCAAATTGAACCAGGCCCCATCCGTACCGGTGTGGGGCTCGGGCAAACCCAAACGGGAATTTCTGCACGTAGACGATCTGGCTAATGCCAGCGTCTTCCTGATGCAAAACTACGACGAACCGGGAATCATTAACGTGGGCACCGGCAAAGACATCTCCATCGGCGAAGTGGCCCAATGGGTGGGAAAAATCGTGGGCTTTGAAGGCACTATTGAATACGACGCCAGCAAACCCGACGGCACCCCCAGAAAACTGTTGGACGTGAGTAAACTAAACAACTTGGGTTGGCAGGCATCCATCGATCTGGAACAAGGCTTGGAATCCACCTATCAGTGGTTTTTGGAACATCAGGAGAGTTTTAGGAATTAAGTCCGGAAATAATATTCACTATAAACCTGATATACAATAAAACCAACTATCGCATCTAGAAATACTCAATTCGCTATATCGTAAACTGAAAAACTATTGGCATGAATATTATCCGCATCTGCACAAAAATCCGTAGATGCATATGTTCTAAATTTCTTACCCGTAGCTAGGGAGATTAAAGCGTACTGTTTGGCATCATTGTAGTTTGGATTGGATGCCCTAATAGCAATCCTGTTGCTTGCTGGATTGCACCCTAATGCCCCACCTTTAAAAAATATTACCAAGCAAGCTCCCCCGCTTGGACCGCATAAATTACTTGACGCAACGGTTACTACTTCGGACACAGGATTTTGACCAATATACCCACGCGCGGCAAAAGCGATAGATGAATTTAGAATTAGCAACGACACTAATGTAATCTTTACTGCCTGTTTCATTGCACCCCCTGGGATTCGAAAAACTATATATTTTTATAAAAATTGTACCTAAGGCTAGAATTCATCAGCTTGTTTTCTGAGAGTCACTATTTAATTCCGACACTAGTAATTACTGCTAGATCACCGCAAATACAACCCGAATTTTGATCTGAGCCTGGGACTGTACTTGGTTATTGCTTATGTATTGAGAAACCTTAACTGAATTTTTACGGCTTCTTTAACACTACCCCATAACCGGTTTGTGTCAAATCACACGGTTGAGTACCATCAAATACACTGATGTTTGCTATATATAAACGTTGACCTTTAGATAGCGCCGTGGTCACCAAGCCGTAATAGTAAGGATAGGATTTATCCGACACCGGAATATATAGATTAAACCCAAACCACCCTGGCCTGCAGTATTGGTCAAATCTCGCATCTGTCATTTTGATCCAAAGGTTACCATCCCCCTTAATTTGAACGCGCTCCACTGTAGACTCCACATCTACCCCTGCAAAAGCGGAAAATGTGACAAAAACAAAAGCCAAACTAATAATATACTTTCTCATTTTTCACCTAACTGTAGACTGCGATGCTCGTCTTTTCCCAACCCACAACACCACTACCGCTGTATCAGTTGAATGGTATTTACATCCTCACCGTCTCCCCATCGGGTACATGTGTTACTGCCGGTTATCCTAACCGTCTTTTTTGACATATACGCAGCCAAAATCATCGCCAATTGCGATCGTCCGGCAACGGATGCTTCATCTTTAATCATCCAGTACGTGTGCCCGGTAGAACAGGCTGGCCGATCATACTGCGTGCCGCTAACATAAAAATAGTGTAATCCATCACTATCTCTTACCAAAATGTTTGTAATTATTCCTTCTTGCGTACCGGAATAGGCTGGAACGGAAAATATTGTGATCGACCATGCAATTATCGATAAAACTTTTCCGACATATTTTTTCATCTATATACTCCCCGAACACCTTGTTTTTGCCCGTCAATCTCTAGCAATCCATTTTTTACTTTATGCCAACACTAGTTATGACTGCCAAAGCTCCGAATGTACACCCGGAATTGTTATCAGTACCCGGTGCAGTACTAGCAGTGTACCAAACATCTATTTTTCGTTTCGTACTTATCGCTGTCAGCAAAATTGCTAACATGTTTTTCCCTTCAGGAGTGGTCGCATCAAACCTGAAATGGCGTCCAAAATAATTACATACATTAGCTACTGAAAGATCAACACCAAAGGCCATAGTTTTTGCGCCATACAAATACAACGGAGTTAAATTGCCTGCATACTCACTTCTCCCGATACTTGGCAAAGTGAATAGTGCGAGAGCCATCAAAGCCGCTAGAATCCGATTTTTATTGTTTTTCATAATCTTTCCTTCTATCCCACCACAAATTTCTTTCTCTTTTTCTTGTTATGCAAACCAGACACTAACTATCCCACTCTATGCACACGAATCCTGTTCTGAGAACAATCCCCCACAGCATCATACCCTATATTAATCCGTTCCTTCGTTGCCTTCGCCATCAACAATCTACTTATAAGAGATTTCACTCTATCATACGGAATATCAACGCCGATTGAAAAATAGTCAACGGCACAGAGCGGGTGGGTTGAAGGTTGGTTATCCAATCTAAATAATACCAAGTTACTATCTGAATAGATTAACACGTCCGTTACCACACCTTTCATGTTTGCATTGTATTGTGCATATAGGGGTGAAACTACAAATAGTAATAACAAAGTAATGTATTTTTTCACTTGTTTGCTCTCTATGAATTACCAATTACTCAGGTTTTTGCACTCCGCCACTTACTGCAATATAGAATTAATAATAACCATAAGAGCGCCAATATTAACATTTGGATCTGTGCCCAAAGTTAGTTCCTCCAAGTCTGGAACGCCATCTCCATCAGTATCGACTGTAGCATCCAAACGATCTAATGGATTGAAGTTGTGTTGTAATTCAAACTTATCAATATATCCATCCCCATCTGTATCTGACATTGTGGGGTCTGTATGAAAAATCACGAGCTCTTCAAAATCTGTCAATCCGTCTGTATCTGTATCGGCAGTGCCATCTTTCTGCAAGCTACTGAAGGCCTGGACTTCAAGTCTATCTTCTATTCCATCATCGTCGACGTCCCTATTGTTAAATATTTTCATATATACTTTTGAATCCAGTATTGATGCAATATCAAGCAACCCATCTCCATTGAAGTCACCTACCTTCGTATTTTCGAAACTGCCCCACCCATTAAGATCTTTGATCCATGGGCTAGACGATATCATACGACTATACAGCAGCGGGTACAGAGCGATGGAGTCCTGCAAAAAACCACTACCCGTGGAATAATTTACATTTAGATTATCGCCATTGGTGGATACTAAATCTGTCAGCCCGTCGCCATTAAAATCACCGCTCCACACATACCCCCTAAAACTATGGCCAAATAAGTAATGATAATTTTGTATATTCGCTGCCCACTTTTCATGCCTGAATCCAGCGCCTGTCGAAAGAAGCAAATCTATATCTGTACCGGAGTAATCTATGGACAACGGCCCAGAGGCTAAATCACTCTTTCCATCCCCATTGAAATCTCCTACCCAATTGTATCTTCCTATTGCTCCAGCAGGAACACTCCAACTTTGAGAATCAAATACCCCTCCTCTCGACAAATGAACAAACACTGTGTTACTGGAATCATAACCGGCAATGTCTGACTGTCCATCGCCATCAAAATCACCAACCCACTTGTAAACCGGATCCCCCCAAGCTAAAGATGAGTTCCATTTCGAAGTTGAAAAACTTGTACCCGTCGAAAGCTTCATGTTCTGCGAAACACTATCCGCAGAGGTTATATCCAATAGCCCGTTTCCGTCAAAATCTCCTACCCAAGTAGTAGCCGACCCACCCCAATCCAAACCTGTACCATTCAAAGCCCAATCGATGCTGGTGAAACTTTCGCTATTAGATATTTTCATGGCTATCTGATTATTTGTTGCCATCGTAACGAAATCCGCTAAACCATCTCCTGTGAAATCACCCACCCATGTAAATTCAGGCAGGTTCCAATTATTTAATACAGACCAGACTTCGGCGTTGAAGCCTTCACCATTCGATAGCTTCATATACACGTTACCCCCATCTACAGAGGCAATATCAACCATCCCGTTTCCATCGAAATCACCAACTCTAGTAAACGCGGCGCTCCCCCACTGGTTAGTGACATCCCATCCTTCTGCATAAGCAGACGTAAATTCTATTGGGTTTGTTAATAAATTAAACTCTCTAAGGTTCGTCAATGAATCATTATCCGGATCTTCCAGAGCATCGTTAAAGAATGGGTTTAGACCGTACAATTGTTCGTAACTATCCGGAATTAGATCATTATCGTCATCCGGGTCGCGGTTATCGCCGATGCCATCCCCGTCAAAATCTACCCATTCAGTACCGTCTGTCGGAAAGACATCTATGAAATCGCTAAAGGAATCCGCATCATAATCCGGTAGAGTTATTATCCCGCCCTGTATGGACGTAAGAGCCACCTCTTCTCCCCGACTGTTACTAAGCAACACATTGCTGATTTGAATTTCAATTTGAAACCCCTGCGGCGTTGTGATTTGGGCAGGCAAACTGACTATTATTCCATCTGCAATTAAAGTGCTGGCTAAATTGGGTGCAAATATTACGCGAGTAGTTTTCATGCCTGCACTAACGGAAAACTCGGCAGAATAGATTGTCAAGCCATTAGATGAAGTTGAAGTCTCACCTTGTTGTACATCAATTGCACTATCCGGGTAAGACACATCGAACTGCAGGGCAATTACGGAGCCATCGTTGGTGAAATTGATGGGAATGTTAATGGCGCGATTGGATCCGGGCGGTGTACCACTGCTGACATTGACATTGCCTACGGAGATATCCGGTGCGGCAACTGCATGGAGGCTAAACGAGCTGAATGCTAAAAACAGTATTACTGAACTAATACGTAACACACAGCGACGGCTGTAATTTGAGCTGCCCCCCTGTGTTTCACAAAAAAAGTTTTTGCTGGTTTTTGTTTTCATACTATTTTTCTTCCAATCATCAATGTGCACACTGCCATTTTTTCTTACCACGTATATGTGATTTGCCGTCAACAGAGGTCGATTAAGGCTGTTTTTATGCTGTTCATTCTTTATGAATCCCTAAGGAACAACGGCTTTCCATGGTCCGACCCAGACTTTGGATTACGTTCATTTTGGTACCAAAAGCGGCCAATTAAGGCTGTTTTTTAGTGCTTTTTCACTAACTTTCTTAATAGTTTCAGTTTGTTATCTTGGTCCGACCCAGACTTACACCCAGACTTACACCGAAGACTTACCAGACCCCAGACTTGCCAGAGCGACTAGTTATTTTTCAACCCTCTACAACCATCAATCTTTCGCGCTAGCTCAATTGCTTTCCCATTAAAAACTCCTACCTCTAGATCCAACTCATTTTTTCTACAACCGCTACCAAAACATACCCTTAACTTATGTAGAGACATTTTTAGCGATTCCAAAGTAGCTGCGAGGAGAAAAAAGCTACAACTTGATCTTTGCGTATTACTTTTTAATTCGAAAACTGCAATTTCCTGTGCCTTATTTATTCTATCTGTTAGTTTTGTGTCGATGCTCTCGTAGTAATATTGATCGGATAACAATTCAAATTTTCCTTTAATTAATAGATCGTTCAACTCTATAGTTAACAAGTTTTCGATAGAATCTAGCTCCGCCGCTTTTCTTGCTTCTTCACTCTCGATTGATAAACAACTAGTAACTATAATGATATTTAACATAACCACCAATATAATTGCGTCAATTTTAATATTTGCCTTCTTCATAACATGTCACACAATTTCTTAAGGTCAGAATTTACGGGAAAGTTTTTTTCTATCCTAATTTTTGCTTCCTGATTGCGTCTAAGTTCAGCATCTACACTTTCCGCACAACGCCTCCTCTCCCTTGTGACACATTCATAAAATTTCTCATCAATCTCAAATCTGCAATTTTGATAATGGATTTCACAAGACATGTTGATATATTTCATATTATCTTTGTGCAAATCTGCGTTGATTTGCTTTTGTCTTTCACACTCCGAATCCAATGCTATTACTCCCGTACATATTGCCTGAACAACACTAACTTCAGGTTTTTGCGGTTTATGTGGATTGGGAGCCTCTTCTGTCGAATCAAGCCCAAACCTGTCAACACCTAGAATAGGATTATTTAAAACGTACGCATACAAATTCACCCCTCCCTCCAACCCAATCGGATCAACCTCCAAATACCGCCCGGTCCTCGGATTATAAGTACGGTGATAATTATAGTGCAGTCCCGTCTCCACATCGAAATACTGCCCCGGGAAGCGGAAGTTAAAGTGGAACTGAATTCCATCCCCATCCGGGTCTTCTTCCGCTAAGGCTTCGCCGAATGGATCGGATACCCATCGCCACACTACGGTGTTAGCACTGTTGGTGACTTCTCGAGGCGTATTGAGGTGATCTGAGTGGATGTGGTACACCTGTCCACCGGTGATTATTGCCACAGGGGTATTTCCGAACCAGATGTATTCTCTGATTACTACGCCGAACTGGTTGTACTCACCCAATAACTGCCCCGCTTCGTTATAGAAGTAGTACACGGTGCGACCGTTGCTGTTACGAGAATAATTAACGCAGACCAAGTCTTGCACGGTATACCTGAAATCCTGGTTGCAGTCGGCATCACCCGTTGAGGTTGCTGTACCTAAAATAATCGCTGCAGTCAGCTCCAGATCTTGTTGATTGATAACCCCATCGCCATTGGCATCTCCCGGTTGCACGCCAATACCGTTTAGGCTGCGTTTGCCGATGCGTTGGCCCAGCTCGTTCAATGTGTAGCGGGCATATTCCACCGTACCGGCAGTGTTAGTCACACGGTTGAGGCGTTGTTTGCCGCCGTAGGAGTAAGCAAAAGTACCGTCGTTGGTGGTGTTACCGGCATCATCATAAAGTATGGACGCAGCCAGTACGCCGCTGTTCAACAATTGGTTGGTACCCGTGGTATAGGTGCTGGTTTCTACCGTTCCATCGGTGGTTTTTTCGGTGCGGTTGCTGTTACCGGCACCACCGTTGTCGTAAACAAATGCCTGTGTACCCTTGGGACCGGTGTAGTCTGATAAACGCAGCATGGAATCATAGACGTAGTTTTCATTATTGACTGCACTATTTTGGTCAATGATGTTTTTTTGGTCAATGATGTTTTCCAGATTACCGGTAGGATAGTATTCCAAGGTTTTTTCTGTGGAGGATAAGGTAAATCCACTTATTTGACCGTCCAAGTCGTGGGTTTTGCTTACGTTCGTTGCACCGGCTGTCCAGCCGCTCAAGGGGCCGAAAGGTTCATAGCTCATGTTGCTGATGATGTTTGGACCGTCGAGGAACTGAATTGAGCTGACTTCACTATTCGTATAATTGTATTTGATGGTTTGACCGGATGGATAATTGATTGTTTCCAACTTACCTTCGGTATCGTAATTGTAATCAACCGCCAGAGCTACGCTATCCAAGACCTGTACTTTGTTGTTAATACGACCGTGGCTATCGTAACCGTATTGCAGGCTGGAATTGTCCTGGATACCGCTAGTGGCGTTTTGGGTAATACTGTTAAGACGACCGATGGCGTTGGGACCGGTATCATAATTATAGGTAGTGGAGCGAGACACTTGTTCTCCGATCTGCACGTCGGCGCCATAGCTTACTGTAACCAGACGATTCAAGGCGTCGTACTGGGTATAGTTGGTGGCAATATTGTTGGCATCAACTTTACGCTTGAGGTTGCCTGCTTCGTCGTAGTCGGTGTACTTAACAACACCAATGTCGGCGCTATCTACCTGCGTTAAATTACCCAAACCGTCGTAACTGTAGGTGGTTATCACGTTGTTGGGATCGGTTACTGTATGAGTACGCCCATCCGCGTGGTAGGTATACCTTGTCACACCCAACTTGGCATCTGTAATGGTTTCCAAACGGTTTAGAGCATCATAGGCGTAGCGGGTGATGTTGCCGGACGGATCTTCGCGGTATAAGCGGTTACCGTTGGCGTCGTAGTTGCCGCCATTGGCGATGTTAATAAAACGAGTCACCTGCGGCGGCGTGCCTGCACCTTCTATGCGCTCCAAGCGATTATGCTGGGTATAGAATTTCTGCACTTTTCGACGCAGGGTTCCGGTACTTCTATCGCCATTTTGCGTTCCGGAATAGGTTTCCGTCAAAGTTGCGTTGCCCAAAGTATCGCGACCGTAATGGATTAAGTTACCGTGTTGGTCGTACACATCACTCAGTCGGTGTGCGTCATCGTAAACATAATTTATAGTGGATTTATCCGGCATGATGACGCCGGTCAAAAAACCCATATTGTCATAGCTGTAATCGGTAATCTCATTGGTGTTTGAATCACCGACCTCTCCATTACCCGCGCCATCACCTACGCTAACTATGTCTTTTTGACCGTGTATGGTGTAAGCAATGCGGGTAACCAGCCCATTAGGGTCGGTAATGGTGCGCGCTCTGCCATGGGCGTCATAATCTCTAATGGCGGTAGCCGGATGAGCCGGGTACAAGGGACCTTGAATATCCGTCAAATTACCGTTCAACACATTATAGATGTAAGTCGTTACATCAGAAACGTCCACGCGAGGGCCATCAACAGTGCGTAACAGACCTTCTCGAATTCCATGGGTCGCGTCATAGTAGGTGTAGTTCCAGGCTCGTTTTTTCAAGGCCGGGTTCAGTATGGCAACGTCGCAATTAGGGTCGGTGCCATCAGGCGTGGTATCAATTTCGGTGCGCGTTTGCAGCAGTGCTGTACCCGGAAAATAGTCAAACTTAATGGATTTTCTCGGCTCGATGACACAAAGGGGAACGCGATAGTCATTATGCCATTGTGTTGTAAAGGTGCGTTGCTCCGCGGTGCCCAACGCTTCTATGCGCTGTTCCGGTAGGCCTCTGGCGTTATAGTTGTAATCGGTTTGGATACCTTTGAAGTCCTTGACTATATCCGGGAAGCCGTTGGCATCGTAGGTGTTGATACCACCGGTTACGCCGCATACCTGGCACTCCTGCCCGTCTATCATTCGTACTTTAATTTTACCGTCTTCATTGGTGTAGGCATATGTTCGAGTTTCGTTTTTGGAGTCGGTTATATTGGTCACGCCCGCTAAAGTTGCAGGATCACCTACTTCCGCCGTAATTGCGCTAGTTGCAACGGCTGAGTAGTCGAAGGTAACCGTATCCGCTGTGTTTGCACCAGTCGCGTGAAAACTTGATGTCGCTCTACCCATGGCATCGTAGGTAAAGGTTGCATAGCGATTGTTATTTTCATCCACAATTCCGGTCAGTAGGTTGGCATACAGATTGTGGTCATAAATATACTGTCGTCGGATAAGTTGTGGTGTGCTTTGATAGGTAACGTACTCCAAATTACCAAAGCTGTCGTAATCGTAGTTGATGATACGGTCCGCCGGATCGGTTACGGTGTCCAATCGACCCGCGGTATCATACGTAAAGCTTAATTGTTGACCGAACTGTGATGTTACCGTTTCCAGTTTACCGTTGGCGAAATAGGCTAGAGTTTGAGTAAAACCTTGACTGGTCTTAATCTCAGTTAATCGCCCGGAGCCACTACCAAATGCAGTTTCCGTAAAGGTTTCTACATTGTCGCTATTGTCAATGAACTGCCAAACACCCAAGACCCCAGCCGAAGGCGGAGTCACCACAACCAGCCGTTCAGTAACCGTACTGCTGCGTGGAACCCAAGAGCCGGTGTTGTTGATATAGGTAATGTATACCCCATCCTGCCGGTATACGCGAGCCACATTGGGAGTTTGCGATGCATCAATTACCACGGAACGCTCATAAGTATGACGCCAGTTTCTACCCAAGCTGGCACTCTCCGGGGTATAACTGTTGTAGTGGCGATTGAACACCAAGGGGAAGTGACCCGCACCTGTATAATCGGACTCTAACTGGTATTTGTTACCGGTGGCTCCGTTTATCGGGTTTGAGCCATTACAATCCGCAGGCCCATTGTTTAACCCGACATCCAAACCGTCCACGGCGGTTTCGTCAAAGACATTAACTGTTACAGCGACAGTGGATGATAAACGTCCGTCGCTAACTGTTAACGTGACATCTTGGGATGGTGCCGTAACAAAAGTATGCGTTGGATTCTCCAATGTGCTGACGGGGCTACCGTCACCAAAGTCCCATTGATAGGTAAGCACTCCGGTTGGTGTGGAATCGAATGAGGTACTTGCACTAAATTGAACGGGTATATTTAAATTGGTGTTATAGGGTCCACCGGCACGGGCTGTTGGGTTATCGTTTACCAATATCTGGAGCGAATCCGAAACTGCGGGATTTTTACCATCAGATACATAAAAAGTAACCGTATACGTCCCCGCTTGAGTATACGTGTGAGATGCGGTCGAACCTGAGCCGTAGCTTTCATCGCCGAAGTCCCAGGTATATATCAATGGATCGCCGTCGGCGTCATACGCAGAGCCAATGAATGTTGCGGTGACGGATGGAGTTCCATCGGGTAGATCTACGACTTGATCGGCACCTGCGTTGGCCGTTGGTAACCTATTGACATTGAAGTTAACATCCACCATGACTTCATCTAAACCATCTGATGCATACCACAGAAAAGCCACCCCACCTCCCGCAGAAGGTGGAACATTCCCGGACAATTGCCCTGTAAAGGTATTTAGATTTAACCAAGACGGTTGAAATACGACTCTGTACTCTAGCGGCAGAGGATGCCCATCATCGGTCACCGTAGGCGTATACTGGTACGTGGTATTAATCAGTGCTTCCGGCGCAGTGGTTGGCGTTACAATTGGTGGAGTGTTAACTAAATCACATGAAAAGTTTGGAACACCTGATATATGGCCATGGGGACAAGTCCAATTCCTTGTCACTCTGACGGTATGATCTAGAAAACTCGGCGAGCTATCAATCTGGTTGCCCAAATAAACGACACATAGATGCGAAACTTTAACATCAGCTGTACTTCCATTACTTACGAAGCTCAGCGCACTGTCCACTACAGCGTTATCGCATGCAAAACTGTACAACTCAGGCTCATTAACCAACGATACATTTGAACATACCCCTGGTGAATAAGAATCTGGGTAATCATTTGTACATTGATCTGTTCGCTGAGCATAAGAATCTACACTTTTTTCAGACCTATATTCGTCACAGCCAAATTCGCCACATTGTCTATAATAATCGTTATATTTAAAGGTTACTCTTGCCGAATACACTCCATAATTCCACACCCAAGCTCCGACCGCTACTGAGCCTTCTACTAATGTTTTTGTTTGGCATGTTTCATCCGGATATGCATTCGCACACTCATCCATAAGATAACTATTCACGAGGTCATCTACTGCTTGTTGTTCAGTCTTGTCTGCCCCCACAGGAATCGTCCCAGGGTACACCCGACTTGCAGGATCGACCCATCCTGCAGTCTCAAAAGCTATATGGCCAGCTAATTCGGCTAGCGGATCTACAACATCGGTTAAATTGTTTTCGCAGCCGGGTTCCAGGTACGAATTGACTGGCTGCCCATCCACATAAAAAGTCGGAACACAATTCTGCTGAATGTCGTATAGAACATCTGAATCATCTGGAACTGTCGACATATGAGACCAAGCGGCTCCTACATATAACTGAGTAATGCCGATTAATATAAATAGATTAAGAAATATTTTCTTTTTATACATCCTTAATAGCCCCGGAATCGTAAATTCGAATCAGACGATTATTTTTTGCCTGACAATATCTTATGCATAACCCTTTCATAGCGGGAATATTTTTTATCACAAACTTCTTTTTGACTATTACACCAAGTTACCTTTTTACTGTAGTGCTCTTTATCGACCGCAATTATTTGGTCACACAACGCTCTTTCGTTTTTACAGAAGCTTCCTAATAATTCCAAATCTTTCTTATAACCGGAAGACATAGAGGATACGCACTTCTCCATACTATTTTCACATTCGGATCGAATTTCTATTGACTGTTTTTCGAATAGCAATTTATCCTTTCTGTAACCATCACACGCACTTCTATCTTCTTTGCACCATTTTTTTACCTTCCGACCCAATTCTTGGTATAAATCAGAACGCTTTTTTAAAAATGCTTTTTCTTTTTCTCGTTTTACACATGCGGGGGATTTATCACAGATCTCTTTAAGTTTCTGCTCTTTCTTGGCACGTTCTTTTTCAGACAATGGTTGCACTAATCCCTTTCTTCCTTTTGACTCCCAGTAAGAAGACGCACCACTGAATCTTGCAAGAACGGATACAGGCATATTATTGATCATTATTAGGTTTAGATTCCCCAAAATCTCACTATTCTTGGTTGGCCGCCAGAAGCTCAGCTTAACCCCGCTAATTTTCACCTCAATCAAACTACCCTTTAAATTCTTATACACTGATTTTTCGGTTTTAATATTTTTTGCTATCCCGTCAGGGACAATACTCTTAAGCCAATTGAAATAGCTAGAAGAACTCCTATTCTTGAGAAGCCATTTCCTGGCCGTGACTGAATAACAACTTTTTTTACCATCACTATTTTTCTTCCCTTGCGTCTCCTGGCAATCTTTCCACTGCCACTGCATTTCTTCGATATCCGTATAACCGAAGAAGTATTGATAGTCTTCTATAGTCGGATTTTCTTTATGAACAGTAGCAACAAACGACTTAACCAAGTCCAAGTCTGATTTTTTATCGTTGGCATAGGCATTAGTAAAGAAAATCAACACCATAATCGATGGGACAATATAAAATATTTTCGGAATTTTCATAGGATTTAATACTTAATACTTATACAATTATATTTTTTATCTAGCTTTTTTTGTAAGGCGCTTTATACCACAAAACCCTAACTCAATCAAAAAACCTATTTTTCTAGGAGCCTATGCTTATTACTCGCACAACCAAAACTGATTGTTATTCGCACAATCCTACATCCTAACAAACATACCCTTCGAGCCCTATGCAAATAACATAACACAGCAGTCTATATAGTTCGATCGTATAACATACGCACTACGCACCTAATTCGCAATTTCTTAAACAGAAAAACTATTCGCATTAATATTTTCCGCATCAGCGCAAAAATCCATTGACGCGTACGTTCTAAATTTCTTGCCTGTAGCTAACGAAATTAAAGCGTAATTTTTGGCATCTTTGTAATTTGGAATGCTCGTTCTATTAGCAATCCTATTACTTGCCGGGCTGCACCCTATCCCTCCCCCTTTAAAATATATAATCAAACAAGCGCCTCCGTTTGGACCGCAAAAATTGCTTGATGCTACGGTTACCACTTCCGACACAGGGTTTTGACCAATGTACCCTCGTGCAGCGAATAAAGCAGATGAATTTATTACTAATAGTATTAGCAATCCGATCTTTACCGCCAGTTTCATCGTATTCCCCTATGTGTCGATTGACCGATTCCAGCTCAATATGAAGCCCTTCCCTATAAAACAACCCCAATATTTTCACAGAGCCTCTAAGCAAAACATCTATTGGTTGTGTGTGCGCACCATATAAGCGTCAGTAGACAATTCATATGCCAAGCAATCATAGCCGTCTGGATATCTTATAGTTACTGTTCTACCTGCCATCTGTGCGGCCAATAATGCACTGTACATTGCTTTCGCACCTGGATCGTCTGCACTGCCGACTTTGTGCCAATCCTGTCCCTCAAGCTTAACCAGTATATTTGCTTTTTGTGGTTGTAAATGTACAACTTTCGCGGGCGGACAATCTATAGCTTGTGCCGATAAAGAATAGAATAAACCCATTGCGAAAATTAATCCTTTCATAAGCTACTCTCTTTTAATTTTTTTAAAGCAATACGTTTGAAATAAGAAGGCACTTCCTTTTAAATTCTAGAAATTCACATACCTAATTACAGCAGATTTCCACGGCTCCCAACTGTCACACGTAGCCGGAACGTCGTCACCATCAAAATGAACACGGGTCAGCACTGCACCGCTAACTTTTGCTGATAGAAACATAGAAAAAACAGATTTACATGTTTCCGGCCCCATCACGTACGACGTTCCGGGAACGCTCCATTGACCGTCGGGGTTACAAAAAAACACGGGGTAATTCATATTACTTAATTGAACCATCAATTTATTGGTTCCATGATAAGCCACCTTATTAACTTTCACGTTGTTACAAGTCAATGTCCCTGCTATTAGATTCGTTGACATAAGAACGCATGAAATTGAAAATACTATTTTCTTCACTACCCCCCCCTAAAAACTTAAAAATACTGGAACGAATTTAGATGCTCTATTGCCTACATCTATAGCAAAACAGCATTCCCTAATTTTCCATGTTAACGAAATATGGAAATACTTTTGGAATTGCCCAATTTCCCAAATATTCCGCTGAACATATTGATCCGTCGTCATAATATTGCGCTATTTTTTTATTGGCTATCTTCGCGGTCATAAACATAGTAAACCATGTTTTACAAATTTCCGGGTGTACGCCATTCATTACATCATGAACCTTACATAAATAATGTACGCCAAAACCAGAGTCTACTTGGAGTATCCCGGATTTTGGTCCAATTGCCAAAACCCGCACAAACCCGGAACACTTTACACCCGCATTTACATTGCTAGACACTACAATCAACAAAGCTACAATCAATGTTTTTGAAAGAACACCAATACACCTTAGCTTCATTTTTAATGACCTTTTCCAGGATAACTAAATGTTCATCATAATATAGGATACGCGGCAATTTGATGTGTTTTCTGTAATTCTAAGGGTGATTGTTCTCTTGGTAGATATTGCCGTTAGTAGAGTTGCGTATATTTCTCTTTGTCTGCTATTTGCAGCATCGAGAGTCATATACACCCCCTCGGAAAGAGTGCAATTTAATAGATCTTTCTGTGGATCTACCACTTTCATATAAATGTTACCATTTTCGTGAACGTACACAAATTCCAGCACATCATTGACCGATCCTTTACAGTATGTAGGAGCACAGTTTCCAAATGCGGAAGCGCTCATCAATACCAAGAAAGTAAATATCGAAACACAAAAACAAGTTCTGATAATCATCCTCACCTCTACTCCCGCTTAATCATAAGTCACAACATTAAAATACATCAGATCATTTCCTATGCATAAGGATCAGTATCTTCTAATTGGGTATTGCAAGCACCAAAGTTTCAGTCGTTTGTGGCTTCTAAATAGAACCTTACGCCGTACCAGTTATTGGCTTCTGTCATCTTGCTACCCTTTCAGGTCTATTGCTAACATCCCTTCCGCATACCCAGAAGGCGCCCCCGTGCACACATTGTTACCGGCAACCCAAACCGTTTTATCGGTAGTTTTTGCGGTTAGAGCTATAGACAACATCGCTTTAGAATAATCTGATTGAGGGTCCAGCCAAAGTGTTAAAGACTGAACTGAACCAGTACAGGTATTGTTGTTGTCAAAGTTTCCATTTTTCACGAACACATAGACTTTATTATTGTAAGCGAATACATTAGTCACCCTACCTTGGTAGGAACCCGCATGGCCATTTGCCTGTGGCAGAAATAAACCCGCCACAACTCCAAATAGAACACCTTTTATGTTTCCTATCGACATCTACATATCTCCTATATAAATAGGTGAAGGGGAAGCCGCATAGGTTGGGAGATTTCCACAAGAATCGTAATCCGGCGAATCCGCATAGTAGAACTGTGTTGTCCCACCATTTTCTTTCTTTTTAATTAACATACTTGTCCACATCGCACATGTTGTGACCCCCACCCCTTTCCAAGTCGAGTTTAGATTACAAATATATGTATAATCTCCTCTCCCAGAATGGATCACATTCACACTTCCATCTTTGTACACCAATACCCTGTTTATTGTGACTCCACATTGTACAGCAGCCTCTACAGAAGCACACAAGAACATAAAAAAGATAACATATAGCGCAATTTTCATACTATCCACCCCGTCTATTAGTTCAATATAATAGAGAATATTGGCACCAACACACCATTATTTAAGGTTGGGATAGAATCCTCATTGTCATTTATACCATCATCATCTGTGTCTTTTTTCTTTGGGTTGGTTCCTAAGGATTGTTCTTCAAAATTTGAAAGCTTATCCAAATCCGGGTCGGCACTGGAATCATCTACGCCAAGCTCTAAGCCGTTTCTTACTTCAAATAAATCGGTAAGAGTGTCACCGTCTGTATCCACTAAATTTACATTAGTTCCTGCTTGATATTCTTCCAAATTGCTCAAACCATCGGTATCCGCATCTAAATTTGCATCCGCTGCATTGAGATAGTTTAAACCGTTTTGAGTTTCAAACTCATTAGGCATGCCGTCACCATCCGCATCCAAATCACAAACATCACCCACCAGGTCTCCATCAATGTCCGATTGATTGGCATTAGGAACATATATGCAGTTATCCGTAGTATTGAATACCCCATCGCCATCCGCGTCGTATTCGGTGACCACAACAGAGACGGTAACAGTTCCCAAGCGATTGCTGCTATCTCTCACAATAAATCCAATTCTATCTTCACCGATGTAGGTGGGCGTCGATTGATACAGAAAATAATTATTGAAACTTTCTACCCGCTCTACGGTACCGTGCAGGGGTAACTCGGAGTTGTTCGGGAAAACCGCTAAATCCGAATCCGGCACACTGACCAACGTACCGTCTTCTTTCCTGTATTTAGCAGCACCTATCTGAAGCCCCCATTTTTCGCCTTGTTGGGCAGTCAAAGTAAACGGTGTTAAGATCAAATCGTTTTCTATACTGTTCCCTACATTCACAACAATGTCTCCGAAAACTGGAAAACTTTTACTGTCCGTTACTTGATACATAATGTGATCACTGCCAGAGTAATCTAAGTTTGGTTGGTAGTATAATTGTCCAGCGGCAGTCAAAGACGCTAGACCGTTTTGAGGACCTCCGCCATTGACGATCGAATAGGTTAAGCTGTCATTATTCGAATCTGTCGCGATTATTTGTGCGTTTAAAGGCTCATTTACATCCACCAGCAGCATTCTATATCCCGCCACTGGCGGCTCATTGAGAAAATATCGTCTTTGGCCATAGTTACTTCTTACGGAACACTTGGAAGAGCTGCCAGACAAAATAAATGTATAGCCAGCCGGCACAGAATAATCCCCACCATATGTGCCAATTAGCAAAGGGTTAGAGTATCCTTTACATCCGTAGATGCCGTTTGAGACTGTGGCTAATTCCACGCTTATATTATAAAGCGCGCAACTGTTATCTACTTGTTCAGAGATAATTACTTCGTTATCTCTGGCGGTATTGTCTGCACCAAAATAACAAGATATTCTCGCCAAGGATTGGCTAGTAAATAGTATACTAAAGATTAAAAATACGAGTTTAGTTCCGTTTCTATTGGTTTTCTTCCCCTGAAGAATCATAAAGCCTCCACCGCTTTTTTTAATATTTCTATTTTTAGTAGTTTTAATAGATCTACATCCTGGTAATCGACCAACCCAATACAGGAAAAAGTGAAAAGACTACAACGACAATCATGATCATTTTCATTAAGCGCAACCCACCTCTATAATGCCCATAAAAATCTATTGATTTTTTAACCAAATTCTATCGAATTTCAAATAGCCACTAGTTACGGTATACATTTGAATCATTACCGTTTTGTTTGCTGCTAGCGCCGTTAGTGCTGTTGCATAAACCATCTTTGCCAAATCCGGATTTTCTGTTACGGGTAATATTATGGCTTTCCTATTACCAATTGGCACAGAAAAACCTACTTCTGTAAGCTCTGCTTCGGTTACCGATTCAGTCATATATAGCAAGATATTGTTTGCGCTGTTTATATATACATCAGATATTTTCCCATAATATTGACATAACGGCACATTTTGAGATCCGCCAAAAAAACAGTTCGTACCCGCATTAACGGTACCGCTAATAGAAACCAATAGAATGAATAACCACGACGTTTTTTTCATTGCGTACCCTTGCTAGTTACCGAATCATTAAACGATTGAAAGTAGGGGCACATACAGGCGTATCAATATTATGCCCATGAATATTTATATTTATCTCTTTCCCCAATGCATAGGCAGACATAATGTTCGCCGCCATTACTTTATAATTAGGATGCGTGATAGATAAATTGTATCTTGTACCATTGTCACATGAAGAAAAATTGGGGTTTGCGTATCCAATAAGTATATTGAGACCACCATTATGTGGATACATGGTATTTATCTTGGTCCATCCCGACCATGGATCTGCATACGCAAAGCCTGAAAATAGGATAGAGACCAAGAATAAGATTTTTTGTTTACTTCCGTTATTTTTCACAGGCCTACTCCTCCCCCACCTGTTACATCACTCTTACCGTTGTTTTTCTCACCATTGGAAATCGACACCTATATACCATTACCACTAAAAAATGGCAACGCACAATGTCAGTTAATATTAAATTAGTTAATAGAGTGAGCAGTAGTTAAATAAGTAGTGATTCGCTTATCATAAAGGTGTATAAAAGATTACGGGAGAATGAGCGGATAAACTAAACAGCAAAGATATGATCAATATTTATACAGACCAGCATGTATCAGATGCTTTTGTATTGAATAGCAGGTAGATCATTCCTGCTGACTGGATAGCTCAAAAGATTTTTGTAAGTTTTCAATTTGCTCTTTCATAGTGATATATAAGTAATATCCTTGATACCCAGTTGACGCAATTCACTCAGTGATTTCTGTGCTTCAGAAATGGATGCCTGCAATACTTGGCTGGCTGCTTCTTTGGCATCAGCTAAGGTAGAGAACGCCCCTACCGTTCCCGCAGGCACTTCACGAACCACCGGATTACACGAGTTAATATCTACCACGATATAGGCTACATTAGACTCCGCATAAGGGTCTTCGACTATGCTGGCCGGTTGGGTTTGTTCCAAAATAGAATTGAGAATATTGTCGGAAATCGTTTTGAGGGCGTCGATCGATGGCTCGTTTTTAAGAATCTCAATCCCTTAACTGGTGAAGTTTATTTCAATCTCTTCCCCTGGCTGGATATTAAGATGTTCTAACATTTCGCTGGTAATTCGCACGCCATGGCTGTTTCCCCATTCGCTGATTTTGGATTTCACTATTCACCTCCATTGGAGCTCACAGAACATTATGGATATCCGACGTATATCCATAATCGCATATTTTAACGCTGTTATTATTAACCGTAGCGAAACGTTGAGGTTAACGCGCATTAGTCCAGGAAACTAATTATTGTAATTTCAATGAGATAGAACGAACTTTGCGACTTTTCAAGCCACCTCGCCTTTGCGGGCTCGGGCGTACAAGCCTTTTACGTCGCGCTGCTCGCAAACCTACATCGGACAACGGCAATAAATTTCCAAAAAATCGCCATGGGGAAACAAACTCCGGGCCTTGGCCCGATCTTCTCGAAGAAATAAAGGCTGTCAGGATGCCCCCTCCAACGAGTTTGGACTTAGGTACGGAAAAAGTCCGTACACCTTGACGATCAAGATAGCATAAGTTATAGTTAAAATTGTACGGATATTTTCCGTACAATACTGGAGAAACAAAAGATGGCCAGCACACGTTTAGATATACGCCTCGACGAAAAAATCAAAGCAAAAGCAGAAAAAGCAGCTGCTTTACTTGGGTTAAAAAGTCTTACTGAATATGTCGTCAGGCTAATGGATGCAGACGCGACAAAAGTTATAGCAGAGCACGAAAGCATTACGGTAGAAGCCGATATATTTGACCGATTTACAGCGGCTTGCGAAAACGCACAAGAACCCAATGAAGCTCTGCGTGAAGCAGCGAGTTTTACTAAAGAACAGGGGTTTAAGTAATTTTCCACAAGGAGTTTGTAGAGCTTGATAAATCCAAACACGACCGGAATTCATTTGATTGCGGCAAACAAGAACTAAACGCCTTTCTCCAAACACAAGCTGCCAAGCATATGGAAGCCGGGATAAGCAGAACTATGCTCCTACCTGCTTCCCCCCCCCTTGCAAACAGCAAACTTCCCATATGCTCATTCTACACAATAGCCCCAAGCTCGATTAAACGAGCAGATCTACCCGTAGAGCTAGCAAAGAAGCTACCACGCTATCCGGTTCCGGTTTTTTTACTGGCACAGTTGGCAGTACATTTGAAATATCGCGGACAGGGCTTAGGTAAAATCACATTGATAAAATCAATGGAACATTTATGGATTATTAATTCTCAATTGAAAGCATACGCAATTATTGTGGATTGTTTAGATGCGGAAGCAGAAACATTCTACCGCAATTATGGCTTTATTGATCTAATCGAACACAACAGCAGGCCGAGAATGTTTATTCCGATGAAAACTGTCTCTAAACTTTTTAAGTAACATCTACCAACCATTCACAAAACCAACAAAACCCCTCGCTCTGCCAACATCCCGATCACCTGCCCCACACAATTTTCCAGACTGTCTGAACCGGTGTTTACCACCAGCTCCGGTTTCTCCGGCTCTTCGTAGGGAGAGGAAATCCCGGTGAATTCCTTCACCTCGCCTTTGCGGGCTCGGGCGTACAAGCCTTTAACGTCGCGCTGCTCGCAAACCTCCACCGGACAACGGCAATAAATCTCCAAAAAATCACCATGGGGGAACAAACTGCGCGCCTTGGCGCGATCCTCCCGGAAAGGAGAAATAAAAGCCGTTAAGGTGATCACCCCGGCCTCCAGCATGAGCTTGGACACCTCGGCAATACGACGAATATTCTCCACCCGGTCATCAACAGAAAAACTCAAATCCCCACACAAACCGTGACGTACGTTATCGCCATCCAGTACGTAAGTACGGCAAGCCCTCTGGTGCAGCTCTTCTTCCACCGCATGGGCCAAGGTGGACTTACCCGCCCCCGATAGGCCGGTAAACCACAACACCACACTGCGGTGATGATTCTGTTTTTGCCGGCGTTCACGATTGACAGTGGCATTATGCCAAACCACGTTGCTGCTTTTGTCCTGATCGGTCACTTTTACGCATCTCTAAGATTGGTTGCAATTGGGATATTTTACGCCATTAAAAAAAAGAGCACGCCAATGGCTCGCTATTTTGATTGAATTTTACTCTCTGTATCCTGCCGCTTCAGTTTATCTTTGGACTCAGAGAAAGAAACAATCTGACCGTCCGAAACTTCCTCTTCAGAATTACTCAGTGACTCCCTCTCACCCAAGCCACGCAGCATGGATTCAAACCTTACCACGTTGTGATTGCGACGAAGGAACTTCATCACCTTCCAGGCATGCATCATTCCGGCAAAATAAAGCCCAAACAAACCCAGGAAAATCCCAAACATGAGCAAGTCGTTAAACTGATAAAATGTACTGAATAGGCCCACTGCCATAAAACTCAGGGCCAGGCTGGTTATAATCAAATGGGTTTGAAAAACTGTATAACCACCGCGCAATAAAATGTGATGAAAATGCTCGCGGTCGGCCAAAAACGGCGACTGTCTTTTTAGAATTCGTCTAAGCATAACGCCGACTGTATCGTACAAAGGCAGGGCTAAAAACCACAAGGCAGCCACTGGAGACATGGCCCGGTTTTCGCCTTGAGACAGACTTATTAAAAACCAGGCCAGTACAAATCCCAAAAACATACTTCCGGCGTCGCCCAGAAAAATAAGCGCCTTGGGCCGTTTAGGAAGACTCACATTGAAAACCAAAAAACCGACTACGCAACTGGCCAAAAGAATTAGAGTGGTTAATTCTAACTCGTGTGCATAGACGAAACTCACCGCAGCCAAACCCAACAAAGCCACCAATGTTAAACTACCCGACAAACCGTCAATCCCATCGGACATGTTAATGGCGTTTATCACCCCGACTGCTGCAAATACAGTAAACGGAACAGCGAGGTCTCCTAGACTAAAATAACTCCCGTCAAACGACAGCCGCCCCAGATCTGCAAGATATACCCCACCTATATGAATCATAATCAGAGCTGCAGCAATTTGTGGAATTAATTTAACACGAAAGGACAGGGTCCGATAATCGTCAAATAACCCTGTAAAAACAAGCACCAAACCCGCAACCATTAACCCGATGGATTGAGCTTGGGTAAAAATCCCGGAAACTGCCAAACCAGCAACAAAAGCCATGAAAATGGCCAACCCCCCGATTAAAGGGATCTCTCCTTCGTGATGTTTGCGACTATCGGGACGGTCGACTAGATCTATTTTATGGGCAAATGATTTTAGTAGGAATATCAAGCAGATGCTGACCAAAAAAGCGGTGATAAAACCGAAAATGTTAGACACGCAATAACCCTTAATTATTTATTGGAATGAATCTATGTAATTATAAATCATGGGAAATAGGCTAAGTGTAGGCTATTTTATTTTATTTTAACGCAAAATATTGAAATGGCCCTGTCACAAACTATGAAGTGGTCTAATGGAACCGGACACATTAATGAGAGATAATACTGTCAAATCATTCAGGTGTCATCATGAGTAAGAAAAGAACGTATAAACGATATCCGCAGGAGTTTAAGGAAGAACCCGTAGCGTTGTCCGAGATCAAGGTTACTCAGTCCCCGAGGCGGCTAAGTCATTGGGAATCAACGCAAATGTGCTGTACAAATGGAAAGATGCCATAGAGGCACAGCGCGAAGGTAAGGTTCTAGCAGAAGACGAGCGCGAAGAACTCCTGCGTCTATGCAAAGAAAATAAGCGCTTGCGGATGGAGAAAGAAATATTAAAAAAAGCGAGCGCCTTCTTCGCCCAGGAAATGAAGTAAAATACGAATTTATCAGGGAGCAATCCAAGGATTTTCCGGTTAACGTGTTATGCGAAGTCATGAAAGTCGGTAAAACGACTTATTACGACTGGTTAAAACGACCAGCCCAAATGATTAGCGAAGACACGCTGCACTTGCATAGACGAGCGAAGCTGTTATTTGAGCAAAGTCGAAACAGCTTGAAGAAGGCTTTGAAATTGGACGGTATCGGTAATCCTCCCTTTGTGTCAACCTGGTGTTTCACAGTGATCGAGCAAGGGCGCACATGCGTAACGATGTCGCAGCCTACATGAAGTATTACAACCTTGATAGGTTGCACACTTCAAACGGAGATCTGTCTCCAATTGGGTTTGAAAACAAATTTAGGGAAGTGTCCGGTTTTGCTTGACCAGAACAATCATGACCGGTTTCATCCGATGGTCGACAGTCATTCTCCCCCAACCCACGTAATATAACCTCAAATCGTACCACATTGTGATTGCGGCGAAGGAACTTCATCACCTTCCAGGCATGCATCATTCCGGCAAAATAAAGCCCGAACAACCCCAGAAAAGCCCCAAACATAACCAAGTCGCTAATTTGGTAAAAACTGCTGAAAATGCCCACGGCCATAAAACTCAGTGCCAGACTAGTAATTATTAAATGAGTTTGAAATACGGTATAACCGCCGCGAAGCAAGATGTGATGGAAATGCTCCCGATCCGCCAAAAACGGAGATTGCTTTTTAAGAATGCGCCGAAGCATAACCCCCACCGTATCAAACAAAGGCATCGCCAAAAACCACAACGCCGTTACCGGCGACATGGCTCGACTCTCTCCCTGCGAAAGCCCAATGAGAAACCACGCCAATACAAACCCCAAAAACATACTGCCGACATCGCCCAGAAAAACCACAGCCTTGGGTCTACGAGGTAGACTGATATTAAATGCCAAAAAACCAACCACACAACTAGACAATAACAGCAGAGTCGTTAATTCGAATTCGCGGGCATGGACAAAACTCACCGCACTCAAACCCAACAAGGCAACCAGAGTCAAACTGCCAGACAAACCATCAATACCGTCCGACATATTAATGGCATTTATAACCCCAACCGCTGCGAATACCGTAAACGGAACCGCTAAATCACCCAGACTGAACAAACTACCATCCAGAGACAATCCGCCCAAATCCTGCAAATAGATACCGCCCAAATGCACCATGATCAGGGCTGCAGTAATTTGAGGTACTAATTTAATCCGAAAAGAAAGGGATCTATAATCGTCAAACAAACCCGTAGCGACCAAAATGAGGCCTGCTAGAATAATTCCAACTGATTGAATTTGGGTGATTAACCCGGAAACAGCCAGCGCACCAACAAAACCCATAAATATTGCTAATCCGCCTATAAGCGGTATTTCGCCTTCGTGATGCTTGCGACTGTCGGGACGGTCAACCAAATCCACCTTAAGGGCGAATGGTTTTAACAGAAAAATCAAACAGATAGTGATCGAAAACGCGGCAAAAAGGCCGAACAAAATGGACACGGGACACCCTTATATTATTGGAATTGGATCTGTATAATTATTAATCATAGTAAATATACTAAGTGTAGGCTATTTTACCTCTATTTCGGAGCAAACTATAGTCGAACGTCTAACTTAACTAGTTTGCGATTATTTTTTACCTTTGAACCGCAAAAATCAAAACCACAAGCGGGCAAAATCATAGTTTCTGTGCTACAAGTACCATACTTTTCCACAGATACGGAAGCCGACCAACTCCTGAAAATGCTACAACCTTAAAACCGTTTTCCTCCAACAGCTGTGAAAGAGTTTTCTTACTCCAGAACTTTATATGTCCACCATGCCATAATGGTGTATGGTGTTTGTCCCAAGCACCAAATATCGATAGCGCTAAGTTTTTTAGGTAACCGTGGTACGGGGTAGTCACAATTAGAAATCCTCCTTTTTCCAGTACGCCCGCAGCATATTGTGGAAGAAGATGAGGTGAAAAAAGATGCTCAATTACTTCTGTAGATACAACAACGTCAAAAGGTTTCTCAAACCTTAACAGCTCAGATGGATCATCTTGAATACCATAATTGTAGAATGGAATTGACGGATAGGCCTTTTTAGCAATTTCGACCCCCTGAGAATCGTACTCTACACCCACAATTTTGTAACCAGAAGAAGCGACATGGGAACACAATACACCATTGCCAGCCCCCAAATCTAAAACCCTTCCAGCCGAAGTGGTCTGTAAAATCTCTAAAATACGTGGCACTATGTAGGCACAAGAGTGTGGCCCTTGACATGATTTCCACCCATATTCTTTTACGACATTTTCGCTCATAACTGGAATCCTGTGCTACGTTTGATTTTCAATTATATTCGTTTTAATTCTATTTGGGTGCAAATTGTGAATTTATGCCCTTATACTTTGCTCATAAACCACTGTGGTAATTTTCTTAGTGGCTTTAAATATAGCGTCCAAGGATATGGTTTCAGTTGATTTATTTCCCACGATCTTCGATCCATCAGATTCGCTCTTAACCTATTTGCAAGTGAAGCGTTACTCATACCCCCCGTACGCATGTTAACTAAGGTATACGGGACGTAGGTCGCCCCGATTCGATGCTTCAGGAGAAATCGCAACATTATTTCATAATCAGCTGCAGAACCTAAGGACAGGTTAAAAGTTCCAAGTTTTTGATATACTGAACGTCGTACAAAAAATGTTGGATGCGGTGGCATCCAACCCCAGTAGAACTTTTGTGCATCGAATTCACCTGCCTTCCAATACCTTACTACTCTCGCCTCATCCTGTGCATCAACATATTTTAGGTCTCCGTAACATGCTTGAATCTCATCGTTACAAAAAACTGAGACTACTTTTGAGAGAGAATTTTTTGTAGCGTAATAATCATCCGAATTTAAAATTCCAATAATATCACCCGTTGTAGAATCTATTCCCTTATTCATAGCGTCGTAGATTCCGTTGTCTGGCTCTACGATTACTTTACTAAAATGGTTTTGATATTCGCGTATAATTTTATGCGTACCGTCAGTTGATGCCCCATCAACGAGAACATGTTCAACCGGCACATTTTGATCTCTAACACTGTCAATGCAATGCTTTATTGTTTTCTCAGAGTTATAACTTACCGTTACTATAGAAATGGTAGCCAACAAAATCTAACCCTTATATATTTCTCAGTCTCGTGATCAAATAGTTTCCCACTACTAAAACATCCATATTAGTCCTCAAAAAACAATCTAACGCTTCTTTAGGATGGCAAACAACTGGCTCATTCTCATTAAATGAGGTGTTCAATACTATAGGGACACCTGTTATCTCACCGAAACTGGAGATGAGCAAATGGTAACGAGGGTTGGTTTTCTCATATACCGTTTGTAGGCGCCCGGAACCATCAAAATGGGTAACCGCAGGTATCTTGTGTCTTTTTTCTTCTTTTATTTGAAACACCTTCATCATAAAGGGCACATCGTCATCTTCTTCAAACCACTGATTTACTTCCTCCCTCAAAATAGAAGGAGCAAATGGTCTAAAAGACTCTCGTCTTTTAATTTTCAAATTTAATATATCTTTCATATCTCCACGACGAGGATCACAAACGATAGATCGATTTCCTAGAGCACGGGGCCCCCACTCCAACCGCCCCTGAAACCACCCTACAACTTGGGCTTCAGCAATATTTTCTGCAGTTCTTCTACACAGCTCTTTTTCGTCACTTATGTATTCCACTGTACAGTTTTTTTCTTTTATATCTTCACTATTCTCATCTAATACACTTTTTATTTCGTCGTTACTGAACTCCGGCCCCCAATAAGCATGATCCATATGAGAGGTTGATTGAATATCTCCAATATCGCGGGCGACTATTAAAGCGGCGCCGATGGCACCACCAGCATCACCGGCAGCAGACTGTATATACACATTCTTAAAAGGAGTGTTTCTCCTAATTTTACCATTAGCAACCGAATTCATGGCGCAACCGCCTGCTAGCGTTAAATCATCTATTTTGTGCTTTTTATGTAACGTATTCAGAAGATGGAAAAAAGCCTCTTCATACATTAATTGGATCGACCTCGCTATGTCTTTGTGCTTTTGTTCCAATGCATCTTCTTTGTTTCTTTTTGGTCCAAGCAAACCGATTAATGCATCTGTAAACAATTCTCCTACGTGCGGACTTCCGTTTTCCCACTCATATTCTATTTTCTCTTTATGGTGCCTAAAGTATTCAAGATTTAAACTATATGACCCATCATCATGTAATTTTACAATTTGACGCATTTGGCCCATATACTTAGGCTCCCCATAAGGGGCCAATCCCATTACTTTATATTCATCTCCATAATGAGGAAAGCCAAGATACTGAGTCATAGCTTGGTAAAATATACCCATGGAATGTGGAAAAGAAACTTTGCCCTCAACTTTTATATCCGCACCACTACCTACGCCCCATGCTGCGCTGGAAAAATCTCCAAATCCATCAATTGATACAGTGATTGCATTATTATAAGGAGACACTAAGTAACATGAAGCCATGTGGGCCAAATGATGTTCTACATACCTGACTTCACATTTTATTTTTTCCCCAGGAAACGCTTTTTTTAACTCATCAGCAACCGAAACTCGTTCTTTCCTATTCTTTATTCTATCAAGTACCAATTTCATATCAGGTCGCTTTTTAACCATAAAACTAACTTTTTTAAACAAGTTTGCTTTCGGGTCACTGTTTATTACTACAAAATCGATATCCGATATCTTCAACCCTGGTGCTCTAAGACAATACTCTATTGACTTAGAAGGAAACCCTGCCCAGTGTTTTATACGCCTAAATCTTTCTTCTTCCACCGCTGCAACCAGCTCCCCGTCCACAATCAGCGATGCAGATGAATCTCCATGGTATGCATTTATCCCCAATATGTTTGCCATACTTACAAAACCCCTAAATATTCCGATCCAATTTATTTAACTTTATTTATCTTTGCTTCTAGTAATTTTAGAGAAAGAATTGTCTCCGCTATACCGCGTTGAAATGCATAGAAAACACCATACCAACCATCCTTAAATCCCTTCCCTATAGTAATGCAGTATATTGGCACTAACCACGGTGTAACAAATATCAACTTTCTCATCCGATCTTGCCAACGTAACTCTGCAAACTTTTTGCGTCGGAGCAAGTCACACTCCAATTGTGCATACTTGTTTTGTGACATCAACCACTTGTCAAGTGATTTCCTATCATCATGGTAAATATAACTTTCTAAATCAACAACCCTACCATCTACTACTACTCGCTGAGTATGTCCGTCTTGAACATAATGGGCTTTAGATTTACGATACAAAGTAACAACTGGTGGGTATAGAGACCCAGACAAAGGTTTTCCGTTTACGCAATATTTAAATTTAGATCGAAATCCACATTCACTGGAAGGTTTCAACGTTTTTAACTCATCTATGAACTCCTCAGTTAACACATAATCTGCATCCAAAGCCAAAACCCATTCCGTTGAAATACCAGTATTATTTAAACCGAAATTCCACTGTTTTGCGTGACAATCAAATTTTCTATAGATAAAACGAACGTTACCGTAATTTCCGCAAATAGTTTTTGTTCGATCTTCACTACCACTATCGACAACGATTACCGTCTCTGCCCATTGAAGCTTCCTTAGCGTCCTATCAATGTTAGCTTCTTCGTTATATGTTAATAATAGAGGCGTGATATTGTCCAGTAATGACATAGTTAAACTTTACCCCTCAATGTTTCCTTTTTCATATACAACTCAATAACTTTTTAGATTCGTAAACATATTTACTGGAAACTCACTGGTTTAATAACCCTTCACAGACAGCCAAAAGCTCTCCTGACACACCACTCCAGCTATAATCCCTCATCATCCATTTACGCCCTTTTTCTCCCATTTCTTTCAAATTCGCAAGCTCCATACTTCCAATCGCTTTCGACAGTGCCTCTGGGCTGTTCTCCACCCACAATCCACACCCTTCCCCCACCACTCTAGACCATGGAGTTCCTTTACTTGCTATAACAGGTAGCCCATGAGCTAAGGCTTCAGCCACAACCATACCAAAATTTTCTGTATACGAAGGCATAATGCATACATCAGAGTTTAAAAACAAATTGTGTTTTTCATCTCCGGAAACATGCCCTAGAAAAGATACACGTCTATCTAATTTATTATCTAACACCAGTTTTTCCAATTTATCTCGGTATCTAGAATCTCCATCACCAGCGAGAGTCAATTTCGCATTTTTTGCACCGGGCAACGTTAAGCTACCTATCAAGTTTTCAAGACCTTTTATAGGATGTAATCTTCCTAAATATAAAAGACGAATGCACCCTTGCGGAATCCATTTACGATCCTTTTCAACCTCTGGGATTTCAACCCCGTTCTGGATCACTGACAATGGCACGTTTGGCATTCTGGATTTTGCCGCATCTGCCTCCTCTTGGGATGTAACATGTAGCACAGTCCGACTTGGATGTATTATAGTCCTACATATATACTCCCAAACCACTTTAATACTCCTATTTGTGCTTCCTTCCCAACGTTGAAGCGCTCCTCGTGTTGCCCAAATTACTGGCCGCTTAAGTAGTCTACACGCAATTAAAACTGGAATCGTAGGTGGTGAATAAACCCCATTTAGATAAATCACATCCGCCCATTTTACCATGGGTATAAGCTTTACAAAAAACTCTAGCGAAACATCCTTCCCAAAAGATTTTTTGCAGTAATAAACCAAAAAGTTAGAAGGAAAACCTTCTGGCAAATCTTCAATTATCAATCGATCGTTAGATGTTGGGCCGGAAGTATCGGTTGTTAATACACGCAATACTATCCCCTTGTTCACCGCCAACGCTTGGCATAGCCCCTTCGTAGAATAAATTGGGCCTCCCCAATAAACTGCCGGATAAAAAGACGGGGTTATTACACAAATATTCAAATTGGCGCCCTCCGTCTAGTCACAATATATCTCTTTATTAGGAACAGAGGAAGAATAATGTACAAAACGGCAGTATTCAGAAAAAAGTCCCCTCGATTCTCCATAAGCATTAAGTATAGCAATGGTATATGAACAACCATATACGAGGGATCACCTTGATTAATCACATACAAATGATCCAGAAACTTGCATAGAAATCCAAAAACCAGAAAACCAACAATTAGTGCTACAAAACCATAGTTAGCGATCAACTCTCCTGTCAACGAAGGAGCAAGCGATAAGCCAGGAATCCCCCCGTACACTTTTTCAACAAACATAGTTCCGAACGCAGCTGGTTTATCATTCCAAATTGACCTTGGAATCACATTTACAATTGGTGTCAACAAAGACATACCATTTATATACTCTCCCGTTTTCTCGTAATGCGCTACTATCAATGTTAAATTGTCAAATGCATCCACAAATTCGAAAGACAACATGCGACTCAAAGCAGCCACTTGAATAGCATCTACTTCGACTTCTGAGGTCTTCCATCCTAGAACGGCAAATGTTTTCGTAACATTAGCAACAATAATTACAATAAATAGAGCAAAAACTATAGTGACCGCTCCTGAAAGCTTAATTACTTTTCGCTTTATATATATCCGGTCATACAAGTAATACAACATCAAAAATGAATATAAAAACAAATAAACAAATCTCGACCCCCGAAAGAGAACTGTACCTAACCCGAACAGCAATACCGCAATTACGAGTATATTGTTTACTCGACTTAAATTCTTACGAGAATTCATAAACAAAAAAAAGGCTAGAATTCCAGAGACAATTGTGAAATTCACCGAAAACCTTTCAATACTTGTTGAGTTATCGATTTCATGAACCGTTGACAATGGATTGTAAAATAATAGCCCTATGCCCCCCAACAAACCTAGCACTAAAATAATCCTCAAAATCTTTTTCAAACTTAGTTCATAGACGTTCGTGAATCTTTTTCTCGATGCTAGCGTGCTTGGAATATGGTAAGCCAACAAGTAGCAAAATAGCGACAAAATCACACTAACACATGACAAACCAAGAATAGAAATATCGTTAGTAACAGGCTGATCGTATATCCAAACACTCTTCAACATACCTATAATTATAAATACCACAAATCCTGTTAAAAAATATGTGTTCGCACTAAACAGGAAACGTTTCCCTGACAAAGCATTTATAACAAATGAAGAAACTATCAATGAAATTGCTATGAATGAAGTCGACAAAAGCAAAAATTTTGATTCGCTTACACCCATCATCGCAACTATCTCATTTTATATTTTTTTGAACTTTTTCCAACCGTTTCCGCTAATTTCACCACATTGTTTCTCACTACTGTACAACCTGAGTACTGTTCCACAACTTTTCGATTTTCTTCTTTCTGGGTCTGACTAAGAGGCGCTAACGCTTCTTCGTTGAAACCTTCTTCCGGAATAGTATAAATATGCGCGCCCATATCCTTGAAATACTTGTACACTACAGATTCAGGATTAAAATACACTCTAGCACCACCGCATATAGCGGTAAGTGCATTTCCAACTGCTTGCTGTCTGATATGGTTAAAAATAACCACCGAACACCCCGAAACCAAATCATTGTACTCTTCTAATGGTATGAATTTACATATAGAAACAAAGTTTTCCCCAAAAATACTCTTACCCAATGTTTCCACCTGTTTCGCAAAATCAGAATCTCCATACACTAGAGGCACGATAATTTTTCTTTCCATTAAATTACTATTTCTAAGTAAACTAAATATCTCTACGTGATTGTTTTCCGGCGCAGATGAATTCCCCACTAAAATATCGTTTCTTGGACTCAGCTTTAATCCTTTACACCAAACACTGACATCACCATAGTTAAGTTGAATATAGCTTGCCTTAAAATATTTCAACTTTTCCTGCAGTTTATGGAAATCATTATTTATTGGTGAAGAAAAGTAGTCCACCCTAGAAACAGAAGATCTAAGCAACCGATTTAACACCAGAAGATATGCCATGTATCTAACTATTCGCCTTAACTTAACTTGTACCATTCTGAACCAACCTCTACTTTTTTGCGTCTGGCGATATAAAGTGAGAGTTCTGTCAAGCACTAATTCACGTTCGCTTTGATATAAAAAATTCTGATAATCTCTACCCCAACTACTCCAAATCACGGTTACTCGACTTGGCGCTAATAGCACAGGTACCGCAGATTTAAAGTGCAAATAGTGTATAATTAGGCAATCACACCAATTTAAGTCATCCCTAAGGAATCTTGAAAACCAATAATGGCTGTTAATACTGTTCGAATACTCATTAGACTCTGCAAACTTTAAGTGAGACTTTCCCGGTTGCAGCGTAATTCGAAATCTATTGTTACCTGGATATATTTCATCGAACAGCTTTTGTACAAACGGAATAAATTTTTCATCAGGTGCAATATGAAGAATTCTAATCAAAAAATGGCCCTCATTTTCTCGCGAACGTAAGAAGACATAAGTGCCGAGAAAAAAACAACTGCTATTCCGAAACAAAAAACATACAGGAGGTTTTCGATTCGTCCATTAAACTCCAGTTCTAACAAATGCACAACATAACCAATAGCCGCTGCTGGCATTACAATTACTAAAAAATCTTTTGTTAACCAACTCAAATGTAACCCTGGCTCTAATTTTGAGTGGACAACTGCTACCCAGATCGTCAGATAAACTAAGTTTACAACTACCCAGACATAACCGGCTCCTATAGCACCGTAATTAATTGCAGCAACAACAATAGCTGGAATCAATAATAGTAATAAAATCAAATGCCCTACTAAGTGTAGTCTTAAATTTCCTCTCGAATACTGCAAATAATATGGAAAGACAGATATAGCTAACATTCCGTTTCCAACAGCATATAGAACCAATATTGGGGCAGCACTAATTGAAAGACTATAATCACCAGTCCACGCCACCAGCAATGACTTAGAACAAAACGCCATTGTTAACGATATAGAACCAGCAGTTATTGCAACTATCTGTGTTGCCTGCCTATATATTCTTAGAACCTCCCTTTTATTTTGTTCCGCTTCAAGTTTTGTCATGCGAGGTAGTATGGCACTACTAATGGGACCCCCAACAACATTTATTGCACTAGCCACTAAAATAGCTAATGAAAACACACCGTAGTCTGCTAGAGATAATATTCCAGATAGAACCAGCTTGTCCGCCTGAGTTACCATCAACCATATAGATGCCGTAAAAGCTATAGTCATTGAAAACTTAATTAACGGCCGTACTGGCGACCATGACCAACCTATTTCTACTCCAGATTTAAGTTGTGGCAAAATTATTCTTGACTTTACCCATAGGACTGAGAGTTCAAATACCGCTACTATTAGCTGATGGGTAAAAAACACCATGACCGTAAATCCGAAATACCACATTACCGGTAACACACCAACGAACCGAAAAGTTGCTACTAAAGAGTTAAAGCCGCCTAACCAGACCAAGCCTTCAAATCCCGTTATCAATCCCTTATAAAAACTACAAACCCACCTTATGGCCACACTTACCGCCATAATCTGCACTGAAATCAAAACTATATCTGCTGGAATTTTTTCAGCATTCAACCAACCTGTCGCAATATTTGGTGAAGCAATCAACAACCCTGTCGCACCCATCAATGCTATACACAAGAAGATACAACCGAGTGATCTATATAGTCTTCTGTATTCCAATGGACTAACTAATCCAGCCCTAAACCTTGCCGTCTCCCGGCTAACCGTTGGACTGAGCCCTAAATCCAGTAAATTGAACCAAGCCTGTAGTATCGAAAAAAAACCGACCAGACCATATGCTTCTGCCCCCATATATTTTATATACAAAGGAAACGCAAGTATCCCTACTACTGTTACATAGCTTTGACTCAGATAGTTGGCTACTATGTTTTTCTTTAGTGACATATTCAGCGTTTCTGTAATTCGCTTGCTGAAAATTCCTCCTCCAAAATCATTAAATTTTTTCTGCGTTCCTTCACAAATCTAGCCGGCACCCCTGCATAGACTCCAAATGCATTGCAACGGTGATTCACTAGACTTAGTGCACCAACAGCAACACCATCTTCGAGAATACCTCCAGGAATGATCACTGCTCCGCATCCGACAATCACATGTTTACCAAAATAAACTTCCGAATGCGTCACATTTTTATATCGCCCAGGAATCACTGGGCTTGTCATCGTGCCCCCTGAGAAGTCATCGGTGCTAGAGTAAACCGATACCCTTGAAGAAAGGTTACAGAAATCAGACAACACAATCTTTCCAGAACCAATTAAAGAACTAAAAACCGCTATATGAATATGATTACCTATACTAATCCCACCGTTTCCTGCTGAAAAAACACAAAAATCATCTATTCTAACGTTACTCCCAATAGCAATATTACTGCAGTTATAGAAGGAAGCTTTCTCGGAGATAAGCACCTTGTCCCCAACAGATGCAAATCCCATTTTTTTTATTGCATTCTTATCTAGATATGCCATACCTATATGTCTCGCACCAAAGAGATAATCTTTTTCTGCTCAGAATCTGTGAGTGAAGGGTATATAGGTAAACACAAGACCTTCTTTGCAATTTCACGGGCAACGGGCAAATTGTCATGACTTGCGGATGTTAGTCCTTTGTACATAGGAAAATCTGTTATTAACGGATAAAAATATCTCCTTGCAAACACCGAATTCATTTTCAACAATTCATACAATTCATCACGAGACATAGGAAAATCTGGTTCGATCAGAATGGGAAAATAGGAAAAATTATGTCTAACAGTCCTAGGCTGATCAGGTATTTTTAAACCTCTAACACTATTTAGACTTTCTCTATACATAAGATCTATCTCTTTTCGGCGAGCTATAGCCTTATCAACGTATGATAGCTGCAATATTCCAATCGAAGCCTGCAACTCGTTCATCTTTCCGTTTATCCCTGGAGCTACAACAGTAGTTTCATCAGCAAACCCAAAATTTTTCAAATAGTCAATCCTTTTTTTTGTTTTGGCGTCAGCACAAACTATAGCCCCACCTTCAAATGTACTAAACACTTTAGTTGCATGAAAACTTAGAACAGACATATCCCCATATTGCAGCACGCTTCCTTTAGTATCACCAACACCGAAAGCATGAGCTGCGTCAAAAATCAACTTTAATCCATAAGTATCGGAAATCTCTTGCAGTCGAAACACGTCACATGAATAACCATAGCAATGTACAGGTAGAATAGCCGTGGTTCGAGGAGTAATTGCAGCTTCAATTTTCTCAACGTTTATATTGAAGTCCCTACTATTTATATCTACGAATATAGGTTTAATTCCATTCCACAACAGTGAATGAGCAGTAGCAACAAACGAATAAGGAGTTGTTATTACCTCGCCTGTAATTCGCAATGCTTGCAGAGCAGTAACCAAAGCTAGTGTGCCATTTGCAAATAGCGCGATATGCTCAACCCCCAAGTATTCACAAAGAGCCTCCTCTAATTGTTGATGAAATGGCCCTCCATTGGTTAATATTTTACTATCCCAGATGTTCTCAAGGTACGGAATAAAGTCTTCTAGCGGCGGTAAATCTGGTTTTGTTACATATACGGGCTTCATAGCAATTTCTCTGCGGAATCTAAGTTGTTAACCTGACAAAAGAATCAACAAAACCCTCATAGCCTAGGTCTTGCGATTCGTTTTTTTATAGGCATTTCGCGAACTAGGCAAACTAGACTAGACCTTTGAAATGCTATTTTCTTTGAACGCCTTAAAATAAATTGCGGGAAAAAAACCTAATATCCCGCCAAACAATATACCTAACATTACTATAAGTTTTCTATTTGGTTTAGAGCGAATCTCAGGCGGAATTGCTGGATCTATAACTCGCAACACATATTCATCATTGACCTTTGCTAGCGTAATTACCTTTGTGTGTTCTTCTATTATTCTGTACATAACATTTTGCAGCTCCGATAAACTTGTTTGGCTTATTTGATCGGTCAAATAGGATATACTCCTTTCTGCTTCTTCAATTGTCTGTTGGCGCAATTCGTTGTTTATGCGCGTAACCAATGCATTCGCCCATTTCGCCGCATCAACTGGATTTTCCCACTCTACACTCAAAGTTATTAATTGAGTTTTTCTATTTCTAGATATATTTAACACTTTTTCCCTAAATTTTTTATACGATTCACCATAGCTAGGCTCCTTTTCCAGCCAAATTTTTTTAGAGGCATCCCACTTATCCCTAAATAGAATTGGTTTCAAATTTAAGTCAGTAATAAAACGAGTAATAAATTTTCTGGAACTGAGTGTCGCTAAAGCAATTTCTATATCATTACTTCCCCCGACTGAAATTCCAGCTAAACCCGCCAAACCTCCGAATTGGTTAGCGATTGAAGCTATCCCACTGCTTCTATGATTTTCATTAGAAGCTGGCGCTAGTAAAACTGACGCAAGAAAGGTTGGGGTAACTGAAAACGCAATAAAAACTGAACTAACAGTACAAATACATAACACAGATATTATATACAACTTAAAATCATTGAGTAGATTTAAAACACCACTAATTCCTGTTTTCTCTTCCAAAATCGGTACCTGCACAAAGTAATCTTGCGCCCCTTTACCCTTAGCATTTTTACTAAAACCTGAATCCAAATTCATGTCACAAAACCAATATATTGAAGATGAGACCACATCAGTTTAAAACACCCCAACCGTCTGCCAAGCCGCCGCCGCAATCCCCAACTGGTATAGAATCTGCGTTACATTGGCCCACAGAGTCAAGGGCTTCATACGATCCGCTTTTAAAGGCACCACAATAGTATCTCCAGGCCTCACACTTTTACTGTCACCATACCAAGCCGTATTATCTTCCGACACCACAGCCCCATTAGCCCTTACAATATAAACACGGTCTTCATCGGCTTTGTAAGTAAATCCACCGCTCAGATTGATGTAGTCATCCCGGTCTTTGTCTTCTGCGTACAGGTGTGAGGTGGACTGCTGTACTTCGCCAATAATGGTGACTTCCTGGGTGTTGGTGGGTATGAACAGTTTGTCTCCGTCTTTAAGGACCACATCGTATTCTCCGGGCTCGTTTTCGGTCCAGTTGATTTCGTTTAAGTTCACTACCAGCCTGCCCATGGCTTGTGTCTGGCGTAATTGTTTTAACAGGGAATTGGCCATGGCCACGGATTGGGGGTCTGACTTTTTGTCGGCGGTTTGCACCTGGCTTTGTTCCAGGGCCATGGCGGCGAGGTCGGACTCCAACCTGGCCGCCATACCGTTAATTTGTTCCTGTTCTTTCTCGCGTAATTCTTCTCGTAGGAAAACCGCGCCGTCTATAAAGGCCTGGTCCAGGAATCCCCCTGCTCGTTTAATCACGCTGCTGAGGCGTTCACCGCGTTTGAACGGATAAACTCCCGGGAATTTAATTTCGCCTTTCAATTCGATGGTTTGCTGCTCGGACCATAACGGTACCCGCTTAACATGCAGGGTATCGTAGGGTCGCAGGGTGAATTCTCTGGATATGGTTCCCGCAAAAATTTGGGTATTATTAATTACCTTGTGGTCAATTTCCCGATATTGCCCGGCGACCACATTGTAGCGACTCAATTCCGCGCTCAAAGTATAGGCCGATTCAGTCAAGCCCCCGGCGGCTTTAATGAGATCTGCTATTTGCATTTTCTGATCCAATGGGTATTGCCCCGGGTCCCGCACGTAACCGCTGATGGTCACCACGGGTGCGCTCTCTCCCTGTTTACTCTGGATTCGCAATTTTTCGATCAAAGGCTCAATCAGCGCCTGACGCCGAATCCCTTTTTCCGCCATGGCATCGGTGGTAAATACAAATACTTGGTCTTTGGGCTTAAGGACAATATCAATGTCGCGGCCATTAGCCTGCATGGTGTTGCGGATGGAGGTGGAAAAAGCAGAGACTTTTCCACTGATGTGGTCTTCTCGGCTGACAATGACATAGTCCAAATCGGTTTTGGGCTTTAAGTCGTAAGCAGCCCGGATTAAATCGCTCAGACGCATATTGGGCGCTAAGGGATAGGTACCGGGGTGGTACACATTACCTGATACAGTAACAATGGAAGCCGGTTGGTTGTAGCGTTGTTGTTGCTTTAATTGTTCGATAATGGGCTCAATGAGTTTTTCCCGGTCGGTACCCCCACCGAAGAAAAAGACTTCATCACGGGGTTTAAGTTCGGTGTTATAAACGGACTTGGGGTCTTTCAGGGCTTCGCTTAAGCGGGTGGTAATCATTTCGATGTGCCGGTGCGGCGGCATTTCCCGTTTGATCAGGGTGTATTCCAGATCGGGTTTGGGCAACAGGGTGTCAATATTGGGAACAATATCCGTCAACCTCATACCGGGGCGCCACTGGGCGCCGCCGGGGCGTTGTACATGACCGGAGATCAGGACAATATCCTGCATTTTATCCAGCACGGAGTACACCCGCAGCACGTCACCGTCTTGGATGTGTTTTTTGAGATTAAGCGGCTGACTGGCGTCAATATCCACCAGAGTCTTTTCCCCGCTTAGGGTGATACGTTCCAATTGAGTGGCTTTAGTGTAAGCCGTAGGCAAGAAGCCCCCGGCAAATTCAATGGCTTCCTGTACCGTTTGTTCCGTTTTCATTTCGTAAATAGCCGGTCGGCGTACTTCCCCTGCCACGCCCACGGTTTTGCCGATGGGGGGGATAAATATCACATCTCCGGGCAGCAGGCGGGCGTCACCACTGGTGTCGCCTTTGAGCAGTAAGTCGTATAAATCCATGCGGCTGACGACTTTACCGCGGCGTTTGAGTTGCACATTGCGCAGGGAGCCGATGGGTTTGATCCCGCCGCTGACGAACAAGGCATTGGTCAGATTGGACAAGGCGCTGACGGTGTAGGAACCGGGACGTTCTACATCTCCCAGCACAAACACGCGAATGGAACGCAAGGTACCCATGGTGATATTGGCCTTGACCCCAATCATCTGGCGTTTGATTCTGCCCTGCAAAGTGCTTTGCAGCTTGGAAAAGGTCAGCCCGGCGACGGATAC
The DNA here is from genome assembly GCA_029882975.1 of Gammaproteobacteria bacterium. NCBI lineage: Bacteria > Pseudomonadati > Pseudomonadota > Gammaproteobacteria > Gammaproteobacteria bacterium. The sequence goes on along the minus strand of JAOUJW010000012.1, from coordinate 75,679 downwards.
GGGACCAATGCCCGGCAGACGCAGCTTGCCTTCGCGGGAGACCACCAGGTCGTATTCGGCGTTTTCCTTACCAAACAACTGTACTTGGATATTGTCTCCGGGACCCACCACATAGTTGGATGGAATGGGGATATCGGTAGCTGGAGCAAAGGTGGTTGGTGTACCGGAAAACAGGTCGTAGCCAAATTGTTTCAGTTCCTGAGTGACTTCTTTTTCTTCTTTGACTTCCTCCAGGGTGGGTGCATCGGTACCCTCTTTGATAGTCGCTTCCATGGCGGCGTTCCCGTCGGGCGCGCGTGGAGTAACCACTTCGGGCTCATTGAGGGAGGTGGCTTCCTTGCTGCCACTTACATTACCAAAACCGGAGACAGAACCCTTTTGCAACGCCTTGAGTGCTTGCTGTTGTTGTTGCGGTGACAGTTGTTGCAGCATTTGCAGTTGTTCGGGTGTGGGGGCAGCACTTACCGACTGCACCATGGCTGGCAATATAGCCAATAACACTATGTTAAATATAGAAATATTTATAGATGGTACGTATCTGACTGTCATTGGACCGTTATGCGTATCGACGCTTGAGTTGTTTAATAATTGTACGTATTTTCAGGACTCAGTGCAGGTAAAGTCTAAGCTCTGGGGGAGAATAGTCAAATAAAAAATGCACATATTTAGGCATTTAGCGATGTTTTTTGAATTTGACTGGAACTGGAACGGAGTTTAATTGCTAGACTAAATTGTTAAAACGTTGTTGCCTACAAACTAAAAGCTCTTACTCAATAGTGAAAATCCGACAATAAATGATGCCCCGGTCGATCCAGCAACAGCGGTTCTTCCAGGATCTGATACAAATCCCCGGGTGATTTAACCATTTGACCCACATCACGGGTCCAGGGGGACAAGGCAAATCCGGCATTGGCGCGGGTGTCTTTGGTAAGCATATTGCCGAAAGGAATGGTCATCATGATACCTTTGTCGTAGTAGGGGCTGCCCGGGTTTCCGGGGCCGGTAATATCGTTGCCGTCGGTTCGGGTGTACCACATGCCCACTCTGATACCGGAGTGGAATCGGCGGCTAAATTCCAGGCGGGCACCGCTATCCTTTGCCAGGAACCGACCGGCTCTTAAGGTGGTGGTGACACCGTATTTTTTAATTTGATAGTGCAATGCGCCAACAGCGGTAACAGTTTCGTATTGGCGAAAGCCAAACTCCCCATCTGTATCCCGTTGGCGTAACCAGTCGACGCTGAGATCGGCAGCCCAACTACCCTGCTTGGGCAAATACAGGATTTGGCCTCCGGCACCGCCAAACATTTCTTCGTACAGCCCAAGGGAAACACGCGCATAAAGTCGCGGTCGTAGCAGCCAGTATTGGTTTAAAGCCAGATTGTTGATTTTGAGACCGCGCTCCCGCTTGTAATCGGCTACATCGCTGCGGACATGGGGCAACAAACTGTTGGATGCTTGGGTCACGCCGCTGACGTCTTCAAACATTTGCAAGCGTAAAGCCCCTTCCAGGAACAAGCCTTGTCCCAGGTATTTTTTACCGTAAAATTTGGCAAAGGTGTCGTAACGCAAGGCGCCGCTGGGATCATTAAAAAACAATCCGAAATTGAACGGGACGATTTTATATTGGCTTAGGGCCTTGTCCTGGCGGGACAGGCTAATGGAATGGCCGTCTTCATTGTGTTTCAGCTTAAAACCCAGCAGTGAAGTGCCGCTTCGGCTTGGCTCTACGCCTACTTCTCCCTCATTAACTCTGTCAGAATCCGGACCCGGGTCACCCGTATTTTTATCTGCATCTTTACCTGCCGCGTCGCGGTTAACCTCGTCTGCCGCAGGCAAATCCCAAATGTGTGCCTGAAACTGATCGACATAATCGGTTTCTGCATAAGTCACTTCCAGGTTTTTAAGCAACTCACCATAGGTAACCTGCCCGGCAAAAAAGCGTTGTAATTGCTCCAGGTCTTTAAAATGATAACTGACTAAGGGTAAATCGGTGATCGTATAATAGGTCAGCTTAATGGAGGTGGCATCCGTTGGCGCCAACAGCATAGCCGTGCGCGCGGCCCGACCGATAGCCCGCCCCACCAGGGTGATGCGAGGTTGAGAAAAACTCAAATTCAATTGATGGCCGTTTAAGCCAAGTTTGACGTTTTTATACCCTTGTTCTTCCAGGGCTGTGACCAGTTGCCGCGCATCTTGCTTATTTTCCTGCCATTGTTGGGTGGGGCTGCGCGGAACCACTTCGGTATACACCTTGGGTTCATGAATCTTCGGCACAAATTCTTTTTGTTGCAGGGGAATAGAAATATGCGCGTTAATGCCCCAATCCCCGTCCTGATACGACAATTGTGATCCCAACCAACCCCAACGGTATTCCAGGCCCAGGGTGGCGCCGCCGGCTTTATTCACGGCACCGCTGCGAATCGCATAGCGGTCATTTTTATAATCAAAGGCATCGTACTCAGCCACCACGCTGACATTTTTGGCCCACTCGGGCGTGTAACGCACACCTCCAAACCAACCGTCCAAGCGTTGCTCACCGTAACCCAAACTCACATCCACAGGTCCAAATTGCTTACTCAAGGAAATATACCCGGCACTTAGCAATTGGGTACCAAGAAAATCGTGAACGCCCACCGCCACGGCGGGTAAGTACTCACTTTCCGACAACAGTTGTAATTTGGCATCGAAAGCTTTGTCTTTGTAATCACCATAACCCTGACCTGCAAAAGCGGTTACATACATGACCCGGGTATAACGGGCGGAGAATTCGAACCGAGGAAACAGACTGATGGAACTCCAGAAGGTGGGATAAGGTTTGTAGAAACTATACCCAATGTTCAAACTGCCCTCTTCCCCCAGGCGGGCGTCCGGCATGCTGATGAGACCCGATTGCCCCAATAAAGAGGGCGATGCAGCCTGCACCGACTGCCACGGGAAAATCACACTCGTTGGAAGGCCCAGACAAGCTACAAAAAACAACAGGGGGTAGGTTTTGCGAGCCACAGTCGATTGGAATGATTCAAAAGGAAGTTAAACTGTCTATTTATTGTTCATTATTATATTAAAAACAACACAGGCCCTTTGGCTATGCCAAGAGCCTGTGTTGTACTGTTTTTAGACGGTAAAAGGAAGGCTACGACGCCTAAAAACAACAAAACGCTTCAGACTTAGTGGGAGGTAGTGCCACCCGCTTCTGAAATCGCCGCAATACCGGATGCTACGATAATTCCTGTGGCAATCATATTGGCAGTTGCCGCAGATGCGGTGGTGGCCGCTGCCGCGCCAGAAGTACTTGAAGTGGTAGCGGTGGTTGTGGAACCGCCGGCACCAATCGCTGCAGCCAGATGAATTACGTTGTTGTTTTGTTCTTGTGCGAACGCGCATGGTGACAGCGCTACGGCAAGGCTCATTCCCAGAACAGCTTTTTTCATTGTAATCTCCATTTTTTCCATTACTAAAGTTGTTAACCCAGGTTTACTATGGACATCGTCCACGGCATTGTCAAGACCCGGTGTTTGTCCAGTGTCCCTCTCCCATAGTACATTTAGGTCGGAACGATTTGCTAACAGTTACTCTAAAATACTACTTACTAAAACTGCTCACTAATCCACCACTAGTTATCTCGCTGACTTCCTGTTTCTGTGCTCCCTGTGTGCCATTTCCCTATGCACTCTGCGTACCTCAATTCCTTAAATCTAGAGAACTGACTATCATTTGATCAGTTATTGTTCTGCCGAGTGAAACATTTGGGTAATATGTGCACCCTTGCCGGTGTTTTTGGCGCTGATGCGTATACGACCTTTAACCGTGCTCACTTGATCTGACCCATGGGGCCGAAGTTTTACCTGAAACCAACCTTCGCCAGTGGCATCACTTTCACGAAGTGTCCATTTTACGGATTTGATGGATATTTCCCGCACAGCCGTAGATTTGAACAATTCAGAATGGTCGTTTCGAATTCCCGCCAATGTATTTTGGTCATTGGTCTGTGCATTTTTAGCAAACAAGGTCATCAAACGTTCCAGGTCGCCTTCGGCATAAGCTGCAACAAAGTTGTTAAGCATAGACTGCAATGCCTCTCGCGTCATTGCGGGTGCTGTGGTTTTTACAGCAACGGCAGCGTTTTCCGAGAGACGCTCGGTGGTGCTTACGGTCTGGTTGGAAAAATACAATCGTGTAATTTTCACACCGTCATCATGCTTGCGGACCTGTAAGGTGATGTTGCCTTTAAACGATTGACCGTTGCGGCTGTTAATGGGGTTGATGCGCGCTTCATAGTCCCCCACTGCACGAGCACCATCAGCTTCGATTTCCCAATTTAACCCGGAAATGCGCAATTTTCGAGCAGAACTGGCACTGAACAGCTCTTCGTAGTCTGCGCGTATGCCTTTAGCATCGATGCGATTGTTGGTGCGAGCCGCAGAATCGAAAAAGCTCATAAGCTTATCCACGTTCCCGGTTTCATATCCGTTAATTAATCCTCCAACCACATCAAATAATTCGTCTTGGCTGATGGTGGCAGCTGCGCTTCCACTGACTGGGGCACTTTGCGATTGATCGGAAACAGCCGGTTGCGACACTTGTGCTGGAGCCAAGCCACTGTCTCCACCAACTACTGCCACTGTTGGCGGTGCCTCTGTTGTTGGTTCATCTGTTGTTGGTGCCTCTGTTGTTGGTGCCTCTGTTGCGGGAGATGCCATGTCGCGAGGTGCAGCAGCCGACGCGGTTGCACGCGCTGCTGCCGCTATTGCTCTTTTTTCTTCATCAGACAAACCCTGCACAATGCGCGAGCTGGCTGCAGAACGAGAAGCCGCTTCTGCAAATGAAGAACGCGATGAGCGCCGTGTGGTTGTACGCGGGGCGGTTTGCAAGGGACTTTCAGTCTGAATGGCCAGTGTTTCGACCGGGCTAGCTGTTTCCGTTTCTGCCATAACCGTGTCTGTTGCTGGTTTTGGCTCTATGAACTGCGTGCTTTGCGGCGCCGGTTCGCGGGTTGCGGTTTGAGTTTGTACGGGTGCATTCTCTACCACAGCTGGCTTAGTTTCGGTCGCTTTATTCAAGTCAACGCTAGCGTTCGTTTGTGCCGGCGTTGTACGGTCTTTTTCCGCATCGGGTTTTAAACGAATTTCCTGCTCTTTAACCGCACCCAGCAATTCTTTGCGGATAGCATCGATTTCATCCTGACTGAACTGCAGAGTTGTATTGTCGCTCACCGTCTCTTTTGAGCCGGTAGAACTTGACGGGGTACCGTCCGAGAATTGCAAATTGCGCCGCTCGGACTGTGTTGAGTCTGCCACTTTCGGTTCGGTTGTAGCAGGCAAAACCACTTTCTTATCCACCATGGCTTGCTTTTGTGCAGTGCTGGTGTCGCCCGGCTCTAATTGCACAATATACAAACCTAACACCACCACCAGTACACCAAAACCCAATACGGCCGCCTGGCTGGCATAGCGCATGCGCTTGCGCGAAATACCCAGTTGTGGATTGAACATTTCATTGGGCTTGGCACCAAACCCGGATTCCCGAGCGTGTTGTCCTTCCAGTGAATCGAAATCGATGACCATTTCTTCGTCTTCTTGTCGATCCAAATTGGCAAACTTAAATGCCGAATTCTCGGTCCGACTTAGGGCTTCATAGGCTTGCCCCACTCGAGTGACGGATTCTGCAGAGCCGCGTTGCTTGTCTTGACGCAACAAACGCATCAACAAGTCGTAGTGTTTTTCAATCAAAGCTTGAGGCGCAGTGGGCGGCACACCCAAGACGCGGTAATGGTCACCGTTAATAATAAACATGGCTCGACGCACGAAAAACCGTACCGCGGCGCGTAACATGACAGGAGAGATCCCCATCACAGCGGCGGGACTGACTTTGTTCAATACATCGTCTTCTGAAATTGCCAGTTCCAATAACTCAGTAATACCTTCCGGTAAGGGTTGGTCCGGGTTATCCAATCCGGGAAACCGTGAAGGCGAGCGATGAAAAGCCAGTACTAAGCGCAGTATACGCCGTAATTTGACGTCTTCGTTGCTGGGGCTGGAGACGCCGGAACGCGCCTGAGCCGCGATACGTTGGCCGGCCGGTGCAATTTGATCCGCAGGCCTGCCGCCGGGAATCACCCGGAACAAATCCCGTTCAGAGATCTCGATGGGACCTGGTGCACTGTTGCCTCCGGCAGGTCTGTCGGCCGGTTTTTTCTTTTGTACGGTATTGCCCATCACGCGCTTGTCGTCATCTTTTTGCGCGTCGCCTTTCTTTTCCAGCGGCAAATTGGTTTTTAAGCGCAACTTGTCCGCCCGCTTATCACGATTTGAGGCCGGTTCTGCCGGAAGCCGCTCATCCAATTCGGAACTGAATGCGGCAAATTCTATGTCCAGGTTTTCCTCATCCATACGGCGCGAATATTCTTTTGCCGGTGCATTAGCCACTGCCTGATCCGGTGTTTTCGGCGCGCTATCGGATTGTGCTTGCGGCACATTTGCGGTGCTCGCGGGTGCTTGGGCAGGCTGAGGTGTTGCCTGGGGCTTCGCCGCTTTAACTGCGGGTTTCTGTTCCCCCAAATCCAACTCTCTATCTTCTTCTTCAGTGATCTTGCCCGTAACTTCTTCGTCCAACTCCTTGGTGACCAGTTTGACGACTTCTGAAGTAATGGAGTGAATTTCTTCCATGCACCCAAATAATAGAATTCGATCACAGAGCATGTTGATGCGTCGCGGAACCCCCGCGGTATACTCGTGAATCATTTCAAAAGCGATTTCAGCAAAATGCGGATCACTATCCCAACCTACTTGCTGCAAACGACTTTCAACATAACGTTGACTTTCATCTGCCCCCAAAGGACTTAAGTGATAGTTGGCGATAATTCGTTGTTTGAGCTGTTCCAGCGACACTTCGTCCAGCATTTGCCGGAACTGTTCTTGGCCCAGCAAAAAGATTTGCAACAGGCTGCGATCACCCACTTGCAAATTGGAGAGCATGCGCAGCTCTTCTAAGGAGCGCGGCGGTAAGTTTTGGGCTTCGTCGATAACCAATAAAGCTTTTTTGCGTTCCCTGGCGCGTGCCAGTAAGAAAGCTTCCAGAGACTTTAACAAACCGGTTTTATCCAAACCTTCGTAACGCAACCCAAAAGAAGCCGCCACCATTCGCAGCATATCATCGGCTTCCAGTTGAGTGGTGGTCAGGTGGGCAACGACAATATTGGTTTCACCCATTTCCTGTAACAAGATTTTCGCCAAGGTGGTTTTACCCGTACCCGGCGCGCCGGTGATGACCACAAAACCCTCATCCTGATTCAGACCATAGCGAAGATAGGCGAGCGCACGCTTGTGCCCCCGGCTTGGAAAGAAAAATGCGGGGTCTGGACTCAGGCGAAACGGCTTTCCGGTCAGGTTGTAAAAAGCTTGATACACGGGTGTCTCTCTTATTGCTGGATCGGTTACATTGTTTGGTTAATCAACGCTTAACACTGTTAATTATTCCAAAGTCGGTTTTATTTTGACACTCGACCACTGGATCTTTCAGTGAATTCTTAACGTTGACAAATAGGTACTATTCACAAAAACCCGCGCGATGTTTTCTGTCCCTGAAAACTGTTTGTGTTCCAAAACTTAGGTCTTGAACTCCCCAAGATCTGAAAGCCCAACCCCATTCCTGGATTACCCCTCGCGTTAGGCTAACTATTACTAAGTACTGCGAACAAAATAATACCATAACACCGATGGGTTTCTGCAAATTTTCTTGGCTAATTGGTGCGCAACAGGCGATAAGTGGCATAAAGTTTCGCAACGCGAATAGTTTTTGCCTAATAATTGAAAATTCTATCAAGATTGACCTTACTCTGACTTTACTTATGGATTTTGGTCAACAAATACTCAACATAAAACACCGAGTCCAACTTCTCGCGTCAGACTACTTAAGTAGATAATACCAGATGGACTTTCTGCGGCTTGCTGTTGGGTACGGTTGTCGCCGAGGCAATAACAAAAACCTGTTGGGAATGGACGGTAAGATATTGTTTTTATTGGTTATTAGCTTGGAGATTTGTCTCAACAAAATCGATCAAACTACCAAAGGTTTCAAATACTTCAGCAGTGACTTCCTCGTCATGGACCACAAATTGAAAATGTTCTTCCAGGGTGGTCAGGAGACTCACCACGGCCATGGAGTCTAACTCGGCCAAAGCCCCTAGCAAAGGCGTTTCGTATTGGATGGAATCCGGGGCAACATCGAGCTGCAAGGTGTCGATGAGTATTTCCTTGGTGCGCTGCGCCACCGCTGCGTCTGAATCAATGCTGTCCAAATTCTGTCGTTCCCATTCCAAATCTGTGTACAAAATATGTTGCATAGTCTTTCCCGAAACTTTTCGATCTTGCACCTAAAAAGTCGAATCATATCATTATTAATATCGAATTGACGATTTATTATGACAGAACCGTATCCCGTTGTTTTTTATTACTTTTAATTTTATCTCAAAATATCCGAAAAAACCGTCTTTGTTGAAAACCCAGCCCGGGTATTTGACCAAGCGGCACCAGCCGCCCTACACTAGACCTTTTTACCAGCGGATCTGAATATAGATATGACAAATAAAGCAGGGATTTTAGTAACGGGTGGTGCGGGTTATATTGGCAGTCATGTGGTAAGGCAGTTAGGCGAACAAAACGAACAAGTGGTGGTATTGGATAATTTATCCACCGGTTTTGCCGAGTCCGTGTTGCATGGAACGCTGGTGGTCGGAGATACCGGTGACAAAAACCTGGTTAGTCGTCTATTACGGGAACACAATGTGGATTCAGTCATTCATTTCGCAGCCCACACTATAGTTCCTGAATCTGTTTCTGACCCCTTAAAGTATTACGGAAATAATACTTGCAGCTCCAGAAATCTACTCCAATGCTGCCAGGAAGCCGGCGTTAAGCATTTTATCTTTTCTTCAACCGCAGCCACCTATGGAATTCCTGAAGCTCCACTGGCGAAGGAGGACACACCAACAAACCCTATCAATCCGTACGGTACTTCTAAACTAATGACCGAATGGATGTTGCGGGATTTGTCTTTTGCCACCGATATGCGCCACATCGCATTAAGATATTTCAATGTGGCCGGCTCAGACCCTCAATGTCGTATAGGCCAATCAACTAAAAAGGCGACTTTATTGATAAAGGTCGCGTGCGAAGTCGTAGTGGGAAAACGGGAGAAACTTTATGTATTCGGTACCGATTATCCAACAAGCGATGGCACCGGCGTACGCGACTATATCCATGTGGAAGACCTGGCCTCCGCCCATCTAAGCGCTTTGGACTATTTACGCAACGGGGGCGAATCACAAACTCTAAACTGTGGTTACGGTCATGGCTACAGTGTCAGAGAAGTGATTCAGGCTGTAGAAAAAGTCTGCGGACATCCCATTAACGTAATCGAAGAAGAACGCCGCGCCGGTGACCCCCCCACCTTAGTGGCCGGTGTCGAAAAAATCCATCAGATTTTGGAATGGACCCCAAAATATGACAATTTAGAATTCATAGTGGAAACTTCATTGAACTGGGAAAGAAAACTGTACGAGCAAAACCAATAGTTTCTAACTGATGAAACGGGAACTGCCTGTCCATGCCCGTATGGACCAATTTTCGATCCGAGAGAATGAAATTCATGTGGGCGGATTTTCTATCACCGAGTTAAGCAAACAGTTCGGTAGCACCCCATTCTATGTTTACGACAAGCAAGTCATTGCCCAACGAGTTTCCCGACTCCGGCAACTGCTTCCCTCTGATGTACATGTACATTACGCCATTAAAGCCAACCCAATGCAGCAACTGGTGAATTATATGTCTGAGTTGGTGGATGGCTTTGATGTCGCCTCAGCGGGTGAATTAAAAAAAGTATTACAAACCGATATAGACAGATCCAACATTAGTTTTGCCGGTCCTGGCAAAGACAAATCTGAGTTGGAGCTGGCTATATCCGAAGGCATTGTTATCAATGCTGAGTCCCATACCGAGCTGCTTACTATTGCTGAGCTATGCGACCAAATGGCGAAACCGGCTCATATCGCGCTGAGAGTAAATCCGGATTTTGAGCTCAAGAGTTCGGGCGTCAGTATGGGCGGCGGTGCAAAGCAATTTGGTATAGATGCAGAACAAATCCCACAGGCATTGCAGTTTATGAAGGCAAGGCAAATGAGTCTGAATGGCTTTCATATTTTTGCCGGCTCTCAAAATCTAAGTCACACTGCCATTATTGATGCACAGGAAAATACATTCCAACTCGCAAACCGCTTGGCCGAAGCTTGGGCAGAACCCATAGAAAGCCTTAATATCGGCGGCGGGTTCGGTATTCCCTATTTTCCCGGCGATAGGCATTTACAACTGGAACCCATTGCTGAATATTTACACAAAAAAATGTCACAGATTCGTTTCCCGAAAATCATTCTCGAGCTCGGCCGCTACTTAGTGGGTGAGGCCGGACTGTATGTATCAAAGGTGCTGGACAAAAAAGTATCGCGTGGGCAAACATTTTTAATCACTGATGGCGGACTGCATCAGCATCTGGCGGCATCGGGTAATTTCGGCCAGGTGATTCGAAAAAACTATCCGGTCATAATCGGTAATAAAGCCGCACAGCCACTATCGGAAACCGCCACTATTGTCGGTCGTTTATGCATGCCTCTGGACATAATCGCAGACAAACTGCGAGTACCGTGCACGGAAATCGGAGATTTGGTCGTTGTATATCAATCAGGCGCCTACGGTTACAGTGCAAGTCCCGCAGATTTCCTAAACCACCCTCAGATCCGTGAATATCTCATATAGCATCAAAAGTAAACTAGCATCAATTTGCGGCCAACTCCTCAATCGAAACATTTCGCCGTCACAGAATTTTTGACAACCACTGCAACCACTGTCGCAATACAGCGACATCGCTTTCTAGCGAATTATCAATAAGTTAGAGTGTTTATCCTTTTTTGTGTCGCAAAAGCGAAACACTTTTGTATTAGAACATTGCGGTCGCACACCTCATATTGTTTGTTAAGCTACTGATTTAATAAGAATAGTATTAAATGGTGCGAATCCTGCTACTAGCACAGCAATGGAAGATTTATCTAAGAAAACATAGGAACGAGAACATCCTCAAAAATAAAAGTTGTGCTGTTCACAGTTTTTCAATAGGAAAATACTTTTGTGAACACATCGCCATTCTTCCTTTTTAAGATTGCCTATAAATAAACGCTAAGACTTGCGATTGGCTGTCTTTAACAGTCACAGCGGGTTTGTGATTGATGGATAGGTAGTTAAGTATTAATTATACCGTAGAGGATCTATGACGTGGCTACAAATATGAAGTCTATTTTTATATATATTTTTTTTCTTTTCTTAGCAGCTTGCGGCGGTGACGATACCAAACCCGCCAACAATTCTCAGCAAGACACCAACACGCCACCTGTTATCAGTGGAGCACCCACTATCTCCGTTACACAAAACAGCAGCTATTCTTTCACACCCACCGCTTCGGACGCTGATGGGGACAACTTGTCTTTTTCAGTTTCCAACAACCTTCCCTCCTGGTTAAGTTTTAACAGCACAACAGGTACCATCAGCGGCACTCCAGGCGCTGCAAACATTGGAACAACTCCGTCTATTGTTATCTCAGTTTCTGATGGCACACACACCACTCCCTTAGACGCATTTTCAATCACCGTATCCCCAATTACAGCCACTGGCCAGTTCAATTTCTCCTCCTCCAGTTACAGTGTAACCGAAGGCCAGACAGTTACCGTTACCATCAGCCGAACCAACAGCAGTGGACAGGCATCCGTCAGCTATGGCACTCAGGGTGTTAGTGCAGTACATACCGTTGACTACGTGGGAGCCAGCTGGACCGAACTGGTATTTCTGAACGGAGAAAGCAGCAAAACGGTTCAGTTCCAAACCATTGACGATGCTTTGGTTGAAAACGACGAAACCTTTGAGGTTCAGCTGTCACAACCTTCAACAGGCTGGGGACTGGGTTCTACACCGACCACAACGGTGAACATCACCAACAACGACACCGGTCCGGCTAACAGTGCACCTTCTATTTCCGGTACGCCGCCTGCGGTGGCCTCAGTAGGTACGGTGTACAGTTTTACGCCTGTTGCCAGTGACGCGGACGCAGACAATCTGACTTTCACCGCAACCGGCGTTCCATCCTGGCTTAGCTTCAATCCCAGCAACGGTTCTATTACAGGAACCCCGTCCGCTGCGAATTTAGGCGCCACCACAACGATAACCATCACAGTAAGTGATGGGCAGGCTTCTACGTCTTTACCGGGGTTTACCATAGACGTAGTCGCCGGCAGTGCAACCGGTAGTGCAACCATTAGTTGGACACCACCGACAACCAATGCAGACGGATCAGCGCTAACCGATCTGGCCGGGTACAGAATTTACTATGGCACTTCCCCAGGCAATATGACTACCTCGGTAACCGTGAATAACATAGGCTTGACATCATTTGTGGTAAACAATTTGCTGGTCAATTCCACTTACTACTTCAGTATGACGGCGGTTGATACCAGTGGTAATGAAAGCTCCTTATCCAATACCATGTCACATTTGGTACAATAGAAGAATGGATGGCGCTATGATAATCACAATCTGTAAAGCTACAGCAAAAAGTAGGACTCATATGATTCAATTAAAATTTCTTGCTTTAATAGTCTTTTTAACCATGGGCTCGGTCTGTTTTGCCGAGTCCGGGTTACCATGGACATCTGATTTCGAAACAGGAAACACATCCGAATGGAACGGATTTGGCTCCGTGGGAATAACCGATCAAAACTGCCAAAGCGGAACCTACTGCGCGATGAATCCCCTGGTTGCCGGAACCTTTAATGGTGACAACTATAGAGAGCACTTTTTTGGGGACTACAGCACTGTAAATCTAGACAAAGTGGATGAGGTCTATTTGGAATTCCATTCAAAAATAGATCCCGGATACGAACTAACGGGTCGATTGGAACATAAACTGGCAATCATCAACCTTACAGACGAAACTCGCCAAAGAAGGTACCAGGTGTATATCGCCATATTTCCGGGCACTTTAAATTACGGAATTGTTCATTCCTATATAGACTCGTGGCGGTTTTTCGGTCTGGATCAAAACGCTGTTACCACCCCGGTTGCGTTGCGGCTTGGGCAATGGGATAAGCTGAAATTGTACGTAAAACTCAATACGCCCAACGTTAGTGATGGGATAGTGCAATTCTGGGTTAACAACCAACTCGTAATCGATCATAGTGGATTGAACCTGCGGGAAGCCACCAACTACAGCATGAACAAGCTTATTCTCACCAGCTATACAACCGGCATGAACAGCTCTAACGGCATGCAATACTGGGATAATTGGCGCCTCTACGAGCCAACAGCAGACTCGGTGGCACCCAGCCCGCCCGTAATTGATTCAATCAATTAGTTTCGGCCGGCCAATATTATGCGGAAAGTCAGACTATGACTTTCCGCATTACCTCGACAAGATTATTCAACTGAACATCTAAGGTAAACTGCCTTTCTGCGCGCTCTCGTGCATTTTGGGAGAACTGATCCCGCACATTGTTGTTGTCCAAAAGATCTATTATTTTGTCAGCCAAATCCACGTGATCGCTGGTTCGAAAGGTGTATCCGGTCTTGCCCTCAACAATGGTCTCTGTCAGTCCTTGAAAGTTGGATACCAGCAAAGGCAACCCACTGGCACCCATTTCGATCGCCGATCTCGGAAACGAGTCCCATCCATTGGAAGCAATCACTCCCAAATAACAGGATGCCATGAGTTTGTGAAGATCCGACCGGTAACCCCCAAAGGTAATATGTTGCTGTGCCGGGGTGTTTTCGAATATGGGATAAAACCGTTTTTCTTCATCATTTTTATTACCCAGCAATAACATGTGCACGTCAGAGCGCTTTTTAGTGTTTACCAAATGGGTAATGGCTTTAATGATAACATCCACCCCTTTGCGCTCCTGCATATGACCGGAATAAAACAGTATTTTTTGATCTCTTGGAATAGAGAATTCACTGTATGCATAATCGGCCAAATCGTTATCGGGTTTGTATTTATCCGTGTCCACGCCAAGATTGACCACGCTGGTATCAGCTGCACGAATGCCTCGCCCGAACACTGCCGTGTTCTGCATAGCGATAGACTCTAATATAAAATGATCAGGTTTATGCGGTCTTAGCCCTACCTCTATCCGTTTAAGCAATAATTTCATTCCACGATTAATGCTGCTAAGTGGAGCACCGTAATAAGACACTATTCTTTCTACTCCCGCATCCCGCATTGGCTTATACACCGGAAGACTAACCGGGAGATCAAATCCGAACACCCATTTAATGTCGTGTTCTGTTATGTACTTCTTTATAAACTCCAGGTCTTCCGTTGAGGCATTGCGGGTCTTAAGTGTAATGACGTTTGAGAATCCTTGCGGCAGAGACTCCGGCATTCCTTTATCCAGGTTTTGATAACTGAAATGAATCCGGGATGCATCTCCCGTAAGTTCCAAAGCCATCAAATAGAAGGTCTTTTCCAGTGGCGCAATAGCATAACCAATATTCGAACCAAAATGTAAAGCAATAAGAATTCCGCCTGAATTCATTTTATCAACCATATAAACCTCATCATTACCACTGATTGTCCGGGTAAGCTTCTACTGGTTCCGGGATATAACTCTGTTGGCCTTTCGTTTCCAGGTAGTGTCCGTCACCCCGAAGCCGCCATCTGTTTTTTAACGGAGGCGGGATTTCCCGCAACCAAGACATTATCCGGCATTTCTTTCACAACAACCGCTCCACTGGCCACAATGCAGTTTTTACCTACTGTATTTAACACAACTGCCGCCTCACCCACCCAGGTATTCTGACCGATCCGGATCTGCCCAAACGCGTTTTTTCCGCTTCTGTCTTGCGACTCAAAATCACCGTGCTGATGGCGCCCACTGGGTATACTGACACGACTGGCAATCAGTACATTATTCTCAATGTCCACACTACCCAATATACAATAGGCTCCTATAGATACATTATCCCCTACACTGGCATTGGATCGTGAGAAGAAACTACCAAAGCCAATAGCGACATCGGGTGACATTTTGGATAGTGTTCCCAAATAATAAGCCACTCTGATATAGCTGCCGACTGTACCCGGAATCAAAGACAAAAAGCTGCCATAGGTTAAAAACAATTTTTCTGATCGAAAAACTCTGGCAAGTCTGACCATCAGTATTAAAGGTGAAGTAAGTAATAGACACAGTGCCGTTATTGAGCGTTTAACAATACTGCGCATTTATTTATTCACACCACACCAATAATGCCCTATATTCAGGTCTCGCAAATGCAACAACAATTTTCTATGAAACGGAATAGTCCTTTTTAACTCTTCCGAATAATCCTGTAATGAGAGACCGGAATCCTGAATCACTTGCTCCCAGGATTTGCGCGACAGAAAGCATACGCCTACACCCGCTGTATTAGCACCAAGTTTTCGGGTAATCGGTGCAATGGCTTTCATGGATGTCAATTGGAAAACCATGTAGCTTGGTAAGGTATCTATCAAAATACCATCGTAGTTATTTTCAAAGATGGAGATCCTGCCCCTGGCCGACAATAGGTGCTTACTTTCAGAAATGCATGACTTAATGTTTTTTATAGTCTCAGAATAGGAATCACCCACCAGATGGTGTAACAACCAGTTAAAAAAAACTACGTCATAACAGCCTTTTTCTTCTTTATAGCCTGCCAAGTTTTCCACGGAGTCGCATATGATCCGTTTTCGCGAGTTTTCACTGTTCACTCAATAACAGCTCGGAGTAATCCAATACAGTACCTGTGCAATTGGGATACTCATGCAAAATTTTATCGGCAAACAAACCATTTCCGCCGCCGATATCCACGAAATTGAATTTCCCGTCCCCAAAATCCCGGTCCAGGCAGGCTTTTATGTATCCCCACCTTTGTTCATTAACATACTCTACGTTAAATTCCTCAAGCTGTGAGTCATTTAATTTTCTTACGTGCATTTCATGCATTCATTTTTCCCCGCCGTTCGCCGCTTGGCACAGCATAGCACAAACAAAACAAAGTATTTTTACTGTTAAAACAATACGTTACGCACTTTTCGACATATCGTCAGAGAAACCTTTATGGTATTCTAATATAAAGTAAACTACAGACCTATTGTCAAAACCGGATTTTCGATCATGCTGCAATTCTTAGAGTTTATCGTACTCCCATCGCATTTTATTACCGTTCTTTTAGTTGTTAGTTTTATCCTGCTCATTTTTAAGCGATTTGAAAATTTTCCGGCAAAAAGGCTATTTTTAGGATTTACGTTGAGCTCTTATCTGTTATTCGGTTATGGCCCTTTTGCATACTTTTTACTGAATCAATTGGAATTCCACATTCCGGACAACGCTACCGCCAAAATTGATGCCGATATCGCCGTTATTCTAACCGGTTTTGCTGAAGCTGATCCATCCAAACCCGCGTTAAGCCGCATTAATTCCGCATCCGCATACCGAGTTCTGGAAGCAAGAAAACTATACAGTTCAAACACCAACTTGCGTTTCATCATCAGTGGCAACGCACAAATACCTTCACTATTAAAAGAGGCTCTGATCGCAACCGGTATTCCAGCTGCAAACATAGACACCGAAACCAAATCGAGCAATACATTTGAAAGCGCCGTCAATTGTTCATCACAAATAAGTACTCACAATTTTTACTTAATCACATCCGCCGGGCATATGCCTAGAGCCTATTACGCCTTCCAAAAACAAGGCTTGAAACCTGTGGCAGTACCAACCCACTACCTATCCAAACAAAACATTTTCGCCGCCCAAAACCTACCCTCTGCCTATTTCATTACCGTATCGGATCATGCCGTGCACGAATTGCTGGCTTTACTCTGGTATAAACTTACGGGAAAAATTTAGACAACTGTCTCTGCGAATAAGACCTCGTATTTTCCTATCATCTTATTTACTGTATAGTTTTGTTCAAATTTTTTGAATGCCTTGTCACCAAACTCCCGGTACATCTGTGGATGTTCCAGCAACGATCCTATTGCCTTTGAAAGTTGGTGCGCAGATTTGGGCTCAACAATAATACCGTTCACATTATGTTCAATTACTCTGGCATTGTCAGCAACATCTGTGGCAATAATCATCTTGCCGGCCGCCATGGCTTCAATCAAAACCACTGAAAATGCCTCCCATAAAGAGGGCATTACAAAAATATCTATCATCGGAAACAGCTCCATTACATCGGAACGCCAACCGGCAAAGGATATTGCAGACTGAATACCCAAAGCCCTTGCCTTGGCTTCAAGTTCTTTTTGCAATGGCCCCCCTCCTACCACGATAAAATGTACATTTTTGTGTGTATCAATAACTTCCTTAACCGCTTCCAGAAAATAGACAATCCCTTTCTGAACAGTCAATACAGCAATAGATCCCACAACGATCTTGCCTTCGGGGATACCTAACTCCTGCTTCTTGCGTATCACCAACTCCCGGTCATCTCGACAGGGATTAGGGTTTACCCCGTTTTCGATAACCTGAATTCTTGGTCCGGGTATCTTCATGTATTGCTGCAGCAAACCACTTTGATAATGCGACACTGCGACAAGACGATCCACAAATCTGGAAAACAACATTTGAGCATACAAATATCGCTTTTTGATATGAGGATAGTTGCCAAAATGAAACGTGTGAATCCATTTGGGAAACGGTCGAAAAAGACCGTATAGATAGACCGGCCCCGTATCGATAAGGGAAATATCTCCATGAGTGTGAATGATATCCGGCTGCTGTTCCCGAATCACCTGGTACAAACCGCGAATGATCCGGGTATACCGTACAGATCCTATCTTTGGGGCGACGATGACCGAAACGCCCATATCTTCCAGCTTTTCGGCCAGTACCCCGCCTTCCTTAATGCAGCAAACCACCACATTAAATTCAGTTGAATCCGCCATGGAAGCGATATCGACGACCACTTTTTCAGCACCGCCAATATGCAGACTATGGATAATCTGCAACACCTTAATCTTTTTTTTCATTTCTCTACCAGACAGACTCAGTTCTCTATGCGAGCTATAAGCTTCGCCGGGTTCCCTGCAACAATAGACATCTCAGGAACATCTCGGGTTACCACTGAGCCTGCGCCGACGATGGAACCGTAACCTATGGTAACACCCTTTAATATAATCACCCGGGTCCCTATCCAAACGCAATCCTGAATAATGATAGGCTCATTGCGCGCCTCTAAGGTATCGGATGGCCCACCGACGTATTTCAGAGCCTGCTCTTTTCTGGCTTGCGCACTGATCGGGTGGCTGTCGTTGTCCTGAATCAACACTTCGTTGCCAATAAAACAATAGCTGCCGATCTGAATCCTGTTATCACAATTTATGACGCTGTTTTCGCGAATAGACGTATAATCGCCGATACTTACCGTAGCACCCGAATTACAATTTAGCTTGCATTCCAGAGTAACATTATCACCTATACTGACTTTATCACGCGCAGAACGATTGTAGAGAACGAATTGGCTTCCCAGCAGCTTGTTATACTTGCTCTTGCAGAAGTTTTTCCCAATCACTGCAGCACGTTGATAATTCTGCTGTTTGACCTGGTTTTTTCGCAACCGATATTGCAGAATTAACCAATCAATGCCATACACAAATATTTTGTTTATGATGTTCACTGATTCACCTGAACCCGGTGTGCTAAATAGACTTTATTCGAATCGCTCACTTAAGCATCCTTTATTCTTGATATAGAACCGTTCGTCATCAAGGTCCCAATTTTGTTTTCACCCTGTAAATTCTTCTATGTTACAATAGCAACGCGTTGGCACAGCCTCGCCAGGGCTAGCCCCATATACCCTTAACTCATTGTTTATTATGGATTTACTGGGACTCAATCAGTAACCGTACGGTATTCTTGTATGCAACGAAAAGTATTATATGTGGAAGGTAATGTAGATGGAACTGTCGGAGGTTCTTACTATTTGATGGTTGATCTGGTTAATGCGCTTGATCCGGAAAAGTATCGACCTGTAGTAGGATTTCATACCGATAATTTTCTTATTCCCCAACTACGGGACGCTGGTATTGAAACACACATTTTTGACAATCCCAAGCCGTTCAGTTTCGGCGTAAAATTTCTCGACACCACATTAGCATTAATCAAGAAGCCGATTAATTTCTTCAAAAAGTTTTACCTACCGGCACGGCGTTATGCTCGCTTTTTACGAGAAAATAAAATTGATTTGGTCAATGTTAACAACTCCATTGTTTGTAATCATACCTGGATGCTGGCGGCCAAAATGCAGGGAATTCCCTGCCTGACCCATGAAATGGGAATAAATCCCAGATTCTCCCGAACATCGCAGTATTTTGGTAAACGCCTGGATGCCATTATTTGCCTGTCCAATGTTATTAAGGACAATATGACCAAGTTGGGACTCACATACCCCAATATTCATGTCATTCACTGCGGTGTAGACTTAAAACGTTATGTTATTAAAGAACAAGCCGATGAACTGAGGAAAAAGTACGACATTGAAAGCGATGCCCCAATTATCGGTGTCGTCGGCAACGTGAAGTGGTGGAAAGGCCAGGAGACCATTGTTCGTGCTACTGTAGAACTGGTAAAAAAATATCCTAACATTCGTTGCATGCTGGTTGGTGACGCACCACCTGCAGATCAAACTTATAAGGAATTGCTGGAGAAAATTATCTCGGATGCCGGCATAGAAAGAAACGTCATTTTCACCGGTTTTCAAACCAACCCCATCGATTACATGAATCTCATGGATGTGGTAGTGCACACTTCCGTTCTACCCGAGCCTTTCGGAATCGTTACCCTGGAGGCGATGTCGCTTTCCAAACCCTTGGTCTCTACAACTATCGGGGGACCGACAGAAGTGGTTGAATCCGGTAAATCCGGCATTCTGGTGGATCCTGGCGAACCGGGTCTATTAAGCGAGGCGTTGGATAAATTGTTGTCGGATCCGGAATACGCGGCCACCATTGGCAAGAACGGTTTTGAGCGCTTGCAAAGCAACTTTACTCTGGATGAGAACGTGAAAAGAACCATGGAGGTCTACGACAATATTTTTGCCACGCAGACATCCTAATGGCATAAGAAGCATCAAGTTTCGGATGTTGTCCTGTTTTTCTGTACACCACGCAATTTAGCAACTACCTTTTGGCGTTCTTCAGGGAGAAGTACGATGAAAAAGGCGAGCCCCACATAAAAAGAGCACAACACCGCAACATAGATAAAGAACAACCACAGCGAATCTATCTGAAGATTCTGCTGAATCCACAATGCAACGAGCACTAGCGGAATTGTAACGACGAACGGGCGCCAATACACTCTGAACCAGTATGAAGCTAGCGGCAATTGGATTTCCTTACATACGATGCGTGGTAGAATAAGCAAAGCCACTACCACATGTGTCAATGCTGTCCCCAGCGCCACACCAAGCAATCCGTAATAATTTAGCAAAACAATACTCAACACGATATTGAATAGAGCCTCAATGACTTTCCAGAACGCAAGAACACTGTGTTTGCTCAACCCGTATAGAATCATACACATTGTATGATGGGGAAATGCCAGCGCCATGGTTAGGGCCAGAACAAACAACACCTCACCCGATGTCTCTGCGTATTGCCCCCCCATCCATAGTTCAATAAACTTTTGTCCCAAAACCATATAAACAACCGCAACCGGCAGCCCTATAAACAAACTCAATCGGCCACCATTGACCAAGAGCTCTCTAACTTTGTGTTCCTCGCCTTTGGCACTGAAATGACTGGTCAGTGGATTGAGCACTGAAGCCGTTGCTGAAATTAAATTTCTTAAATATTCAATTAAATTACCGGCAATCGCATAGAATGTTACGCTGGCAATGGGCATAAAAAGCCCAATTAGAATCGCGTCTGTGGTAAATATTATTTTTTGTCCGATATTGATAACGAAGACATATTTGCTGTAGTTAAAGAGCCGCCGGGCATGCGCCAAGAACCTCTTCTTGCCTTTGATGACAAACTTAAAGGCCAATCCAAGTTTATCCAGCTCTTTTTTCGCGAGAATCATCATACAGATGCCGGTAATCACGCCAACAAGTAATTGCACACTTGCCAAAGCAACTATTTTATGACCGGAGGAAAGCACCCAAAGCACCAATCCCAATCGCACAAATGAAACCAGTACATTGACAATGTTACCCAAATCGAACCGGTGTACCCCCATAAGAATCCCGTTAAATACATTAAACAGGAATGTCTGTGCGATGGTGGCACCAACTAACAATACCACTAGGCGAATTTCAGCTGAAAACTCCTCAGGGGTAGCAAATACGTACGGAAACAGAACAGCGCCCAGCAGCGCGATCAACATACACGCGATCGCCACAGCTGAATACATCACCAGCCCGGTGCTTAAAATCTGATTGAGAAGCTTTTTAGAGCCCGTGGCGTTGAATTTCGACGTGTAGCGTACCACTGACTCCCGCACACCGAAATCCATGAGATAAAGATAACCGGTAAATTGCATTACAACAGTCCAAATGCCGTAATACACATTGCCCAGTTTATTGACCACGTATGGCGCCAGAAAAAAGGAAATGACGATATTGATAATGAGTACGGCCCAGTTCGAAAAAATATTTCTGGCCATGCCTCTTAGTACGCTCATTTTTTATATTCTATAATAAGTTAAGATTTGGTACGAATTTGAAACGGCTTGCCTGCCGCCGGCGAAAGAGCATTCTAGCACGGTACATGTCGGATGGCTCATAAAATCAGTTGCACCGAGAGCCTATTTCCAGGCATAAAAAAACCCCGCCGGATCCTGGATCCGACGGGGTTTATTGGTTGCTTACTCGACTACTTTACTAACAATGTTGGAAAAAGAACTTTCGTTCTGGTTTGTATCCGAAACAGTAACCGCAAAATAATAAGTTCCTGGAGCCAGATCGCTAATGGTGTGCTCATAGGAACCGGAGTTCAAGGATGCCGCTAAAATCAGGTTTTGCGTTGACTCACCGTAGTATACGTTATACGAAGAGATTTCCCCGGCATTCAACGAACTTCCATCCACTTTCGTTGTTGGCGCTAACCAAGTTATTGTTGCAGTTCCAGGGCCACCGGAAAAAGGACTGACGTCTGCTTCCGAACAGGCACCTAAAAACAAACCCAAAATACAACACAGTACCACTTTTGTTTTAACAGAAATCATACTCATATTGTTTCGCTCGCTCTGATAATCCATAAATCAATTTACCGTACGTCAGTGACTTCTGGGGCTGACGGCGGCGGGTTTTGCAAAAAACCCGCTGGCGGTCCTATGTAGCTATTATCAATAACTAACTCATCAATCATGAAATAGTTGTTTACTGTGGTAGTGGAAAAATTCGCCGAATTTCCAAAATAGCCGCCAATTATATCCACATCTGTTATCACGCCGCCTTGAGGAATGACCTGTTGGGTGTATAATCCTGACAAAAGTCCATCTGTCGTATAAACATACAATTTTGTCGTGCCTGCAACCAGGTCGGCTTCAAATTCCATGCTAATCCATTCTCTGCTGCGATAGGTGGGACCATCGCCAATACGTAACTGATCAGTACCATCCGGCCACGAACCGCCACCCTGGTAGGCGCAATCTGTGCCATCGCAGGCTCCGTAGGACATGTATCTTGAGTTACCCTGGGGATAATAGTTACTCAATAACATTGGGCGTGCACCGCCGGTTCTTCTCACTATTACCAGTTTATTCACACCGCTATTGCCCGGAATAAAACCACTGCTGTGATAAATCAAAAACCTCACATTTATCCTGGTAATTTGGGCGCCATTATCGTTGATACCATTAAAGGCCCCCAAACCGGAATACCCTTCCTGACCAATCGGCGGTATAAACTGCGCAGCGCCTCCGGACCAGCCGGATTGCGTCCATGAGTGAGATGCATTCAAGTTTCCGTCGACCCAGAGCAGGTCTCCTGCGTAGGTGCTGGAATCAAAGCTTTCTGAAAACGGCAGGGAATTTATCCCCCGACCCGCAAATACATTGTTGGATAAGCAAAAAAATAATAAAAGAACCAGTACCCTTTTGACCTTGATCAAGGTGTAACCAGTTTTGTTTCCTGTTAAAATACTCATTCTAAGTACCTGTTTTTCCTATACATTAATAACAAAAGCAAGTTTTGAGACAAAACTTTACTCTTTCCTGTCGGCTTTTATTATTTTTTTACTGCGAAACGTAGTCCATGCTTACCTGGACCCAGTATCGACCTAAGAGACACGCACTTAATTTCCGCTAAGCCATTCTGTTAACCAGTACTAAACTTAATGTTGGGAATTGTGAACGTGCTTGTTGAAGTAAGGGATATAAGATCTGCAAATAAAGTGCCCAACCGACCTTATCAGACCAAACAAATATACTCAGGCCAATCGACTGATATTGTCTTATATCGTTACAAACACGTCAATTACGAATCCCACTTTCTCTAAATTCGTACTAAAGGTTATCCCAAATCCTCAGTTAATCTAGGTTACTTTTTGACCAGCTGATCACAGTTTCACTGCCCATCCCTTTCCTTTGGATTATTCGTTTCCCTACCGCCATGCAAATTTGTTAAACTGATCACCTTTTGATCCAATCAGCCTCATAACGAACTGTATGATAAATATTTTACATTTACGGGATACCAATAAACTGTGTGGTCCCGGGAAGACCGTACTGGAAACCACCTGTAGGATCGATCAAAGCAAGTACAAACTGCATATAGGATTGTTATTACTGGACCACGAGGACGAATCCCACAATCTTTACTACCAAGCCGTGAAACAACGAGGCGTATCCATAATTCCCATTCGAGCCCGGCATCAGTTTGACCCTCGGGTCGTTAAAAATATTTACCAAGTCGTCAAGAAATACAACATTCACATAGTGCATGCCCACGAGTATAAATCCGATATTCTATGCTTGTTTCTGGCAAAGATTTACAAGGTTCCTGTAATGACGACCGCACACGGTTGGATAACCAATACCCTGAAAAGCAAAATTTACATCGAATTGGGCAAGCGGGTTTTACCTTACTTTGACAAAGTCATCGCCGTGTCACCACCGATTCGGGACGAGCTATTGAGGAAAAGGGTGCCTGAAAACAAACTGGAGCTAATCTACAACGCAATTGTTGCAGACGACTACATAGCGGAAAATTTTCAGGCTAACGTTATCAGGGACCAATTCGGCATTGCACACGACAAGCTTTTAATTGGCAATATTGGTCGTTTAAGCGAAGAAAAAGGTCAAAGAGATTTTATTCTGGCTGCGTCGAAAATTGTGAAACAACATTCCAATGTGTGTTTTCTATTGGCAGGAGACGGCCCGACCCGACCCGGCCTGGAGACCTTAGTGCAGGAACTTGGTTTGTCAGACCATGTCGTATTTGTTGGACATCAGCATCACATAAAACCGGTGTTCCGAGATATTGATATTCTCGCCTTGACCTCCTACACCGAAGGTTTTCCCAATGTGGTGCTGGAAGCGCTGTGCATGGATACCCCTGTCCTGGCCACATCCGTAGGTGGCGTACCATCCATTATTGAAAACGAAAAAACAGGTATACTGGTCCAAGCAGGAGAAGTGGATCAAATTGCCCAAGGCCTGACCAAAATGATCTCAAACATGGATTTTGCCAACCAACTTGCTCAGAACGGAAAGCAAAAAGTGTTGGAAAAATTCGAATTTGCCAACCGAGTTGCTAAAGTACAAATCATATACGATGAGCTATACAAAGAAAAATATCTTACGGCGCACACCCATGACTAATCCCGCAGATACCAATGACTGACAGAATCTGGATCACCTGGGAAAACCAGCGCAGAAATCGAACATTAAGTCGTCACCTGCAAGCCAAATTGTTTCAACTTGACTACAAGTTGAGTCGTCCACTGCGCTACCCGGTGGTCGTTTTTCTAACGATGTTCATCATCCTGCGAGAATGGCCTCGCACCATATTCGTACAAAACCCATCTTTCTTACTAGCCCTATTTGCGGTGGTGTTGGGCCGCCTATTTCACAAACCCATTATCGTGGATGCCCATTATGCCGGCCTGTTCCCGATGGCCGGAAACAATAAATTGCTGAATACTATCACCCGGTTCATTACTCGCAATGCTTACCAAACCATCGTAACTACCGAAGACCTAAAACAACACGTGGAAAGCCTAGGTGGCCGCGCATTCGTCATTCCAGACCCACTACCACAATTCCCGAACATAACGCCTAACAAAAAACCGGGTACGGTATTATTTATATGCACCTGGGCAGACGATGAGCCCTACCTGGAGATCATTAAAGCCGCTGAAAAGATCGACCCGACAATCTGTATTTATATCACGGGGAACAGTAAGGGTCGGGAAAAACTGTTCGGAAAAGACTTACCACCCAATATCATTTTAACCGGATATATATCTGAGGAAGAATTTGTTAATAAACTTTTTGAATCGGATCTGGTTATTGACCTGACCACGCGTGAAAACTGCCTGGTTTGCGGAGCCTATGAGGCTATCGGCGCGGGAACACCATTGTTGTTATCAAACTCTGTGGCCCTACAGAAATACTTTGGCAATGGTGCTGTATTCACTGACAATACCGCGGCGGATATTGCAGACAAAATCTCTTTTTCCATTAGCAATAAAAATGAATTACAACAAAAAATCACTGTGCTAAAGAAAGAACTGGTTCAAACCTGGAACGCCAATCTTGCCGAATTTGAAAAGATCATAGCTGATTGACTTACCCCGCCAAGCTTGGGCCCGGCGACCGATTCCAATGCAAAACAGGCCAATTCCCAGAAGAAATACGGTTCCCGGCTCCGGCACATCCACGGACACACGAACCAAGTAGTTACCGTCATAACTGGCGGACGTGGGATCTATCGAATAGGAAAGATCATCAAAATAACCAATGGGTATTCCCGCAGCATCAAAAGCCAAACCAAGAAAGCCGGCTAATAAGTCATCCCGATAAGGCTCGGGCGGGATTGAACCGGAAAATTCCTCGCGAGTTTGTCCCAATGTGCCGTAACTCTGTATACCGCTTGTGGGCGTAAACCCCGGTGCATCCAACAAGGTCAGCAACGCGATAACTTCATCCGCAATTCCGTAATAATCTGCAGGAGTTGAAGGAACATAGATTCCCGCTTCTGCAGCGAGGTCGCGAAACTCGTTTACAGTTGCGTAACGCCAACCTTCAAATAAACCGCCGGATCCAAACTCGCTGGTGACATCATTGTAGGACCAATTTGATGTAACGGATAAATCCAACCACTGCAGTCCTGTGGAATCATCATACGTTATACGACCATCTCCTGCGGAAGTATAGTCCTGCTCAATCAGAACAGCGTGTGAATAAGTTGTTAATAACGACAGTACCCCAAATAAGCATGCTTTGATGCTTTGCTTCATTTCCATTTCCTTATTGGTTCTCTCTATCCACAATCTTGATAGCGCATATTCAGTTTAATGCATATTTGGTGCAAACTAATTTTCTCTTTTTATTACAGAATGTTATAACAATGATTTTGATTTTTCTCATTTCATCTGTAAAAAATATCGACAACACTCCTCTGGTTATGCGTAATGAAAATTTATATTTACGAGTGATATAATGCTAATTTAAAACTTGTTGATGGATAGAACAATTTCTCCATGACCACCATATTAGGTATCTCCGCTTACTACCACGACAGCGCCGCTTCACTGATTCTGGACGGAAAAATCATAGCAGCAGCACAAGAAGAACGTTTTACCAGAAAAAAACACGATGCCGGTTTCCCAAAACACTCCATCGCATACTGTTTGAATGAAGCGGGAGTTGAGCTGGCCAATGTTGACAAAATTGTATTTTACGATAAACCTTTGGTGAAATTTGAACGCTTGCTGGAAACCTACCTAGCCTATGCACCTAATGGGTTTCGTTCATTTCTTGCTGCAATGCCAATCTGGTTGAAGGAAAAACTATTTTTAAAAAAGACACTAAAGACAGAATTATCTGCCTTGGGTCAATGCTCACAATCTGAGCTGCCTGACCTGCTGTTTGCAGAACACCACCAGTCCCATGCCGCATCTGCATTCTATCCCAGCCCTTTTGAAAAATCCGTGGTTTTGTGCCTGGACGGTGTCGGAGAATGGGCAACAACCACCGCTTGGTTAGGTGATGGCAACAAACTCACACCGTTATGGGAAATCGATTTCCCACACTCTCTCGGCCTGCTGTATTCTGCGTTCACGTACTATACCGGTTTTAAAGTAAACTCGGGTGAGTATAAACTTATGGGCCTGGCTCCATATGGCGAACCCAAATATGTGGACCTGATTCTGAAGCACCTGATCGACCTGAAACCGGACGGTACCTTCCGTCTGGACATGAGTTACTTCAATTACGCAACTGGTCTGACAATGACCAATGATAAATTCCATGCTTTGTTTCAAGGACCACCCCGCGTAAGCGAATCCGAAGTCACACAAAAGGAAATGGATATTGCCCGATCCATTCAGGCCGTTACCGAGGAAGTTGTATTACGATTGGCTGATACTTTACACAAAGAACAACAATGCGATTATTTATGCTTGGCAGGCGGGGTGGCACTAAACTGCGTTGCTAACGGTCGTTTGCTTAGAGAAGGTCCCTTTAAAGACATCTGGATTCAACCGGCCGCCGGCGATGCCGGTGGAGCCCTGGGCAGCGCCTTATCCACCTGGCATGAGTACCTGGACAAACCTCGATCTGTTAATGGAAAAGACTCCATGTCCGGATCCTATTTGGGGCCACGTTTTTCTGATGCACAAATTACGCATTACCTGGACACCACAGGTGCTGTCTACCAAAGACTGGATGACAATGAACTTATGCCAAAACTGGCGGCCATTCTCGAAAATGAAAATGTTGTCGGGTGGTTTCAAGGTCGAATGGAGTTCGGCCCCAGGGCACTGGGCGGTCGATCCATTATCGGGGACCCCAGAAGTGAGAAAATGCAGTCGGTTATGAACTTGAAAATCAAATACCGGGAATCATTCAGACCGTTTGCTCCATCGGTGTTGTCAGATCAGGTGGCCAATTATTTCGAAATGGATCACGAAAGTCCATACATGCTTCTAGTTGCTCCGGTACAGGAAAACTTACGGATTTCAATGTCCGAAAGTGAGAATAAGCTTTTCGGCATTGAGAAATTGAATGTTAAGCGTTCCGACATTCCTGCGGTGACCCATGTTGATTATTCGGCTCGTATTCAAACGGTACATAAAGACACCAACCCAAGGTATCATCAATTAATCAGTCAATTTTTTGAGCGATCCGGATGTCCCATCATTGTTAATACCTCTTTTAATGTGCGCGGTGAACCCATCGTCGGCAGCCCTGAAGATGCCTATCGTTGCTTTATGCGCACTGAAATGGACTACCTGGTATTGGAAAATTTTTTACTGGAAAAGTCTAAGCAACCCAAATGGGAAAAAGACGAAAGCTGGAAGAACGAATTCGAGTTGGACTGATCATGGAAAATCATAGCATAGACAATAAAATGTTAAGAAGTTTTGGGATCACCTTTGGTGTAATCCTGGCATCGCTTTTTGGCATTCTTATTCCCCTGATCACCGGCAATTGGCCGATGTGGCCCTGGATAGTATGCGCAATATTTGTTGCAACTGCCGCCGCATACCCACCGATATTAAAACCTGTTTACATTGCCTGGATGAAGTTCGGGGCCGTCATGGGGTACATAAATACCCGCATCATTTTGGCGCTGGTATTTTATCTGGTTTTTACCCCGATCGGTCTGATACTGAAATTACTGGGCAAAGACTCCATGCAGAGAACACTGGATCAAGAATCAAAGAGTTATCGTGTAGAGAGTAAACCTCGTGTACCAAATGAAATGGAGAAACCGTTCTAATGTTAGATTTACTTAGAGATTTGTGGGGATTTATGCGCGCCCGCAAAAAGTTTTGGCTTGCCCCTATCATTCTGATCCTGCTCGCACTTGGGGCATTAGTGGTGTTGTCGGAAGGGTCTGCCGTTGCACCTTTTATATACACGCTGTTTTAATTGATCATTCTTGAGTATATATAATTGCAAGATAAGGAAAACATTTCCCTAAAACCTGGTACAAAAATTACTATAGGCCGGTTCATTGCGTTTTGTGGTTTTGCCATTCTGTTATCCGCACTGGTTATTAACCCGTGGATGGGAAAATACTGGCGAGACACGCATATCAATTTCCAGGATGTTTTCCTGATTTATTTCTATTGGGGCATTGGGACCTCCGCTGTCCTAATTCTCGCTGGAGTTGTCTTCTCAAAAACAAAAAGTGCCTTGATTGAGAACGTTATATTCATGATTTTGATACTGTCACTGTTTCTCATGTCAGATCGCTTTTTATTGTCCAAATTCGGTTTGCCCTTGTGGATGCCGGATCTTCAAAATCATTTCGTACACAGACCGAACGCAACTAAAACCTGGGGTAAGGAGTTTGATAACAAGCTAATTCAAACCAACCCTTACGGTCACCATGACGACGAATTCCCAATTGAAAAGGCTGCAAATGAGTTTCGCGCACTAATGCTGGGGGATTCCATTACGATGGGACACGGCGTAACCCACCGTGAGGCTTTTCCAAACCAAGTCGAACAACTTCTTACCAAGCAACCTGCGGGTAATTTCCAGTCCTATCAAATAATCAATACAGGTGTTCAAGGATATTCTACATTTCAGGAACGGCAGGTGCTTAGTCGATCACTCGTTTTTCAACCGGATATGGTTTTTATCGGCTTTTGCATGAATGACGTCATTGAACCATTTATTGTGAATAAACAATTCGGTGGTAAAGGGATCGACTACCATGAGGTTTCACAAGTTAGTAATAGAGTTCTGAGCCACCTTGTCAACGAAACAGGCTACGGTCGTCTGCTTTACAAAATCCGCACACATAAGCAATCCGTGAATCAAGAAAAGGAAAAAGAAAAATACAACGTCATGTACATGGCTATGAATTCAACTCAGGACAAGGATATACAAAACGCATGGAAACTTGTTATCGATGAAATGACAAAAATTAAAAATATATCTGCCGAACATCATCTGAACAGCACTATACTGATTTTTCCCCATACATTTCAAATTTTTGACACCAGCTTGCAGTCCCCCCAAACCATTCTGAGAGAATTTGCCACACAAAACAATATAGATGTAATTGACTTCACAGACGTTTTTTCAAAAAGAATCGACTCGGAATTGACTCGTGACACCAATCGTGAAGTGCTTATTAAAAAATACTTTCTGGATGAAGACCACTACACTGTAGAAGGTCATCGAATTGTTGCTGAATACATTTCCAATTACATTAGGTTAAAGCTTACAGCGCAGTAATTGAAAGTCCTCTATCTCCCGTATCTATTTCCTGTTTTCCAGGTGTTGAGCAATACGGCCCTCTTCTGCAAACACATATTGTGTAAGACGCTCATAGGCACTTTCAGATATGTGACTGCCGTCTTCCTGAGTATAATTGATTTTTCTGGATCCATCATCGGCTGCGAGTTCTCGGTGAAAATCCAAAACCAGTAAATTTTTCTGTTTCCCCAACGACAATAACCACTGATTCAATAAAATAACTTGTTCATTTATTTTATCCTGATAACTTTTTTTCCCTAATATTTTTCCAACCAGCCCTTTTAACTGATTCATTAGACCGGAAGGTTTCGGGATAGTCACTTCAGACACCAAGATGGGCTCAATCCCATTTTTTTGAGACAACTCAACCATACTCTCTATATTCCGTTGTATATCCTGATGTAACTCCGTACGGTCTTTTTGCCCGGCGCGGAAGATGTCATTTATAAACCCCCAAAGCAGAACTGCTCTGGGTTTGAGGGCAACAACATCCGCTTGAAATCGGTCCAATACTTCAGCTGTCTGCTGTCCGCCCTGCCCTTTGTTAATCACTTTGTATCCGGCAATGGACTGAACACCCCAGGATTTTGCGTATGATGCTCCCATTATCACTATACTTTTTCCAGGGTTTTGTACTGATTTTTCTTCCTGCATGATTTTTTCCTGACTTGGTGAACCGATTGCGTTCTGCGCACAACAAACACAAATTAAACTTGTTACTATATGTCTAGTAATAGCGTCTACGTATCGGTACCTGTTTTTCGCTTTCTTCACTAATTTCACCTTTGCTTGTTTCTAATTCCTTTTTCGCCATCCGGTGCAGAGCCAAAGTGACTCCGCTAATGACATAGATATGTGGATAATTAAGTCCACCTAAAAACATCCCACCTACAGAATAAGCAATCAATCCCATGTTTATCAGATTGGGCCACATCTCCGGTACAGTCCCATCTTTGGTTTGCTGTATCAGCAGCAGTGTAGCCCGGTTGGTTTTAAAATTGGCCACTATTATCGATATTAATATAATAATACCGGGAAAACCGTATTCCCCCAACGTAAGGAAATATATACTGTGTGCGTTGTACCATTTCCCGGTAGGTGCGTCTTTGGGCAGGTAAAACCGACCAAAAGCCGTAGGGAAATTTCCCGCTCCGACACCAAGAATTGGATGGTCTAAAGCCATTTGAGTAGCCGATGTCCAGGCTCTGATGCGAGCCATAGCCGAATTATCTTCTTCATAGGACTTAACGGTTTCCATTCTACCCAGATATTTATCGGGTAAAAACGGAATCGCGACCAACCCCATCACAAGCAGAGTCACTATGCCCGCTACTTTGCTCTTGCCGGAAAACACAAACAAGTACACCATAGAGGCCGCTAACGCCAAAGAGGCACCCCTGGACTGCGTTCCCACAATCCCAAACAGCAAGACAATTGCTGCCGTTGCTGCCAATACTTTCTTGACTATTGAGCTGCTGCTTCGAAATAGATAAATTGCGTATGGTAATGCAACTAAAATACCCCAGCCAAAATCGTTACCGTCCCCCAGGAAATAACCCGCCCTAAAATGTCCTACACGCGCTCCGCCAAGTTTTTCTATATTAATAAATATCAAATATATAAATATAAGGACATAAACTTTGGCTAACTGTTCCAATCGCTTGGGCGAGTCTAACAAATAATACCCAATAACAAACAGCATAAAGTACCCAAAATGCGCTTTAAATGCATTCAAGCTGTACGTCGCCACGTAAGAATGAGCCATTGCAAAAAATGTTAGCGCAACGAAAACCATTAACATTTTAGCAAGTTTTGAGGAAAATACTTCGGTACCATTTTTGACCATCAAGTACATGAATAGCAATAAAACAGTCAGCAAGGGTAAATGTAATTTTTGGATAATTCTGAATTCGTATCCCAACCCAACATATTCGCTGACAATTACAAATAAATAGGCTATGAAAAACAAATTCATTTCAATCAAACATTCTCAAGGTAGTGTTTTTTCAGCCAACCTTCAGACACGGACAGCATCTCCGCTTTCCAATTGTTTTCTGAAAATATGTGGTTGGCATTTTCCACTGTATGGATGGAAAAATAGTCAGAAAACCTTTCCAAGGCCGACCGGTTGGGATCATAAAACTTTTCTTGAAATTCCCATTGCAAGCGGTCCGCCCCACTGAATATCAAAAGAATATTACCGGATCTTTGCAACAGGTTAAAAAATGCCGGAGAAAATCGTGGATTCACGTTGCCGACAATGGTACTTTCACCGGCATCAGTAACCACTACCTGGGTGGATTCTTGTTTTTTCTGGCCGAGCAATTGCTTTAGAATTACAGCCATAGTTTTATAATCACTTTTAACGCTCAACAAGCGAAACCAGGCCTTTAAGCTGAATAGTTTTTTAATATAGCGGTACTTATAATTTTCGATTTGGCCTTTTGTCAAATATTTATATCGATCACTTTCACTAACGTCAAATATTATGGGTAGTCCTAACCCCAAAACCCCGATTACACGTTTATCCATTTCACCAGCCAGCAAACCCGTTATGGCACCACCGCACAAACCGGAGAGGATAAAACGCTTTACGCCGGATTTCTTTGCCAAATACTCAATACCGGCCAATGTGTCATCCACAAAGCGGCCGTTTTGCACCTCGTTATACAGATCTGCTAAATACACCTCAGTGTGTTCGCCTTCCGAATCTCCCAAACCGTTAAAATCCATACGAAATACAACAAAACCCAGTTCCAAGAATCTCTCAGCCATATCCAAATAAAGACGATGCGGTGCGACGCGCATTTTCACACCAGGCGGTAATAAAATAATACCCACGTCGGATGTAACCTGCTCAGGTTCCTGCATCACGGCAAACAGCTTCTGCCCTGATTTGTTTTCAAAAACAACTGCTTCGGACTTCACAGAAACTACCCCCTAAGCCACTCTAAAGTACAACGATACAGTTCAGGTGCTTTATTATAGAACCGCTTAATTTCTTTCCAAAACTCGTCTTCCACGACTTTACTTAAGCTACCGCCTGACAACATGTCGCTGAATTGACTTAATCCCTCGCTGATCGCTTGGCCATCTTTACCTATCTGTACGACAAGGCATCTGTTTTTAATTTTATCCGCCTCTTTGGTCAAGTCTATTTCCAATGCCTGATCATAGTGGTCTTTTGACAATAAATATCCCTCTATGTTAACGGGCGTACCGTTGTTCATTCTGTCTATAAGCGCCTTACGGTTATGTATGACTTTTTTATGCGTAGCAAGTTGTGTTGTCAGATTCGCCCGTAATAGCTGGTTCATATATTTGGCACCACTTAGAACGGGGTCCCAGAGAATCAACGGTCCTTGTTGTGGGTTTTGCGCTAGAGCTAACATAGCCAAACTGGCTCCATAGCGTAAACCTAATAATCCAATATCCCCCACATCAGGACATTTTTCCCTTAATTGTGCTATGGCCACGTTGATGTCCGATATTTTCGATTCAACGGTACATTGCTCAAATTTCCCTTCGCTGTCCCCGTTCCCCATAAAATCGAAGCGCAATACGGCAAACCCTTGTTGAGCTAGCAAACGTGCAAAATTAACAAATACTCGATGCGCCCAGAGTTTCTCCTCGCCAAACGGATGACAAAATACAAACCCACCCTGGCACGTTGTATGAGGATAGTGCAATATCCCAAATAACTGACATCTCTTGTTTGGAAAGTAAAAAGGTTCTTCTTTCATTTTGATCGTTGATTACCGAGTTGAACTACTGGATCGTTTACTTGGTTGCCAAATTTCCTGACGAACGCCACTGATATAGCGTATCCATGCCACCAGAATTGCCAGATTGGCTGCACAAAAATATAACGGAATCTTACCGATAATTTGCTTATGTAAAGACATCACCTTGAGATGCGCGAATATCGCAGCGATGTAGAACACTAACTGCAACCCAAATGTCACAACATACAGTGCTTGATCGAGCATAAACAGATTACTGACCAACAATATAATCATAAAAACGGGCACCAACCATCTGGCCAGTTTGTGAGACAACAATTCGATGGCAAAAAACCCGTACTTAAATGGATTCAACAAATTATTTTTATAAAACAATGCCGCCATCCCTCTGACCAGCGTCCGTATTTTCCTGTTATATTCGTCTTTATGATCTTGCAAGGCGGTCATGAACCCCACTGCGCCCGGCTCGGTGACACACCGATAGCCCTTTTCCAGAGTGTTCAATACAGACAAAAAGTCCGGGGCAACTCCTTCGACAAAAGGGTCACATAGTTCTTTACGTTGAGCATAAAAAGATCCGCTGGCGCCGACAATAGACCCGACTTTAGATTCAAGATTTCTCAAGTACAATTCGTATTTCCCGTACAGGCCTTCCCCACCCATTTCTCGAATATGATCTTCACCAGAAATGGCGCCAATACGTCGATCTACAAAGGGAGCAACCAGATTTCGGACAGCCGTTTTCTCTAACATAATTGAAGAATCAGAGAACACTATTATTTCACCTGCAGCCTGCTCCAACCCTACATTTAGCGCGTTTGCTTTACCTTTTCTACTTCTGATTTCCACCACTATTATGTTTTTTTCGCTATACGCTTTCAGAATCTCGGTGGTCTCATCAGTGGAACCGTCCGATATGAAGACCAGCTCCAGCTTACCCGACTCATAGTCTAACGCCAGGGAATTGGCAACTTTCTCTCTTATTATGGCAGCCTCATTGTGTACAGGGATTAAAACAGACACAAAGGGAAGATCATAATTCGGGGCCGGATCCTTCGGCGGCTCGTAAATATAGGCCATACACTTGAGCAGCAACAGGTAGCCAAAATATGCATAGAAGCACCCAAAAAACATCAGCCAAAATATGTATTCAAACACCATATAGGAAATCCTGTTGTCTTTCTCGACAACTTCTATGTAATTGTATTTATTGGAGTTATTTGCAACAGATCGAGCATTAATTTGTTCCCCGCTATTCTACCTATTTAGATCAGCATAATCACCTGATAAATCACCAATTTTTTTGTTTTGGTACCGAAATATTTACCGTTTGTCGGGTACTCCAAAAAGTCAGCTGTTCACTGCGCTACTGAATCTGGACGATTTTTTTGGTATACTATTTTTTCAAATAAAAACACCGTGTTATGCAGCAACTCTATTTTTTACTTTGGAAACTTTCGAACCATGAATCCCCAATTTTCATGCCACGGACGGCAGAATGTCTCAGGATGGCCGAGACAGACTCACACTGCTGCACTAGGCTATTTTGTTCGATAATTATGAACCCGGAAGACATGGACCACTTAAGCGCATTGATTCACCGTTTGGCTGAAAAAAAACTGTTTTTCGCTCATCAATCTGTTGGCTTCGACCTGATGGCGGGTATCGAAAAGCTTGATTTCAAGCGAGAGTTCAACATTACTGAAAACTTTGACGCTGGGACATTTTCAAAGCCGGTATTTGCTCATCAACGCATCGGTACCAATCGGAACCCCATCTCGAAAATACACGAATTCGTTAAGGTACTGGACAATGGCATTGGCGCAAGCGTCGATATTTGTTTTGTTAAGCTGTGCTATGTTGATATAGAGCCACAAACCGATTTGGACCAATTACTAAATTCTTATCAAGAAGCCATGGAAAAAGTATTAAAAAGATTCCCGGAATTAACGATTTTACATTGCACCGTTCCCATTACCACCGTGCGCCCGGCGTGGGTGCCCAAACTGAAATCACTAGCGGGAAAGTACACAACAGATGTAAAATTGAACGAAAAACGTGAAATATATAACAATAAACTCAGAAAGCTGTATAACGGCAAAGAACCCCTGTTTGATCTTGCCCGCTGGGAATCGTACGTGAACAATAAAGACAGCACCGTTAAAATTAATAACCGTATGATCCCTGTACTACACAGCAAATACACTCATGACGGTGGGCATCTTAACTCATTGGGCAGACAGCAACTCGCCAGACAGTTGATATTTTCTCTGGCGGAAATAATTTAATTTTCACTCGGATTTAACTGCATTGAAACAAGACACCCCGAATATAACAATTAAACCTGTTGATTCATCCTATTGCCAACAGTGGAATAAGTTTTTGGAATCCAATATTAATGCATCATTCTACCATCGGTGCGAGTGGATGGATCTTAACGAGTCCTGCTTGGGAAATAGAAGTTATTTTTTAGCGGCTTTCGACTCCTCCAACACTATCGTCGGGGCATTTCCTTTGATCCATGTCAATAGTGTGTTGTTTGGCAATATACTTTGCTCAATGCCATTTGTGAATTTTGGAGGCCCCTGCAGCAATGACACAGCAATCCAGGAAAAATTGCTTGAGGAGTCTTTAGTACTTAGCCGCTCTTTAGGAGCGGATTACCTGGAAATTCGGTCGCTACAACAACTCGCATCACCACAAATCCAACTACATACATCCTTACACAAGATAAGTATGTCACTACAATTGAGTAACGACCCAGAAACGGTGTGGAACGGTTTTAGCTCCAAACACCGTACCAATATACGAAGAGCTTACAAAAATAATCTATCTGTGAGATCGGGGCACCTGGAATTGTTGGACGATTTTTTCACGGTATTGTCCGGTTCATGGAAGAATCACGGTACCCCTATATATCGAAAACAATATTTCGAATCCATTTTAAATCGGTTCGGTGAAAGCACCCGAATATTTGTCTGTTACATGGGAAACAACCCGGTTGCTGCCGCTTTCAATGGTTATTACAAAAATACCGTGGAAGGGATGTGGGCAGGCGCATTGCCTGAATACCGTAAAGCACAACCAAATTACGCCTTATACTGGGATATGATCAAAGATGCCAGTGAAAAAG
Source organism: Gammaproteobacteria bacterium (assembly GCA_029882975.1). NCBI lineage: Bacteria > Pseudomonadati > Pseudomonadota > Gammaproteobacteria > Gammaproteobacteria bacterium. The sequence continues at coordinate 38,302 of JAOUJW010000012.1, read as the reverse complement.
GATTCAGTTCTTATCATTTGGGTAGATCCAGCGCAGAATCCAATAGTGAGCAATTTAAAAAGAAGTGGAATGCAAATGCTTTACAGCTTTATTGGCAATACGCTTTAAATAAAAACAACGAGATACCTCAGTTAAATGTAAACAATCCCAAATATGATCTTGCCATAAAGCTTTGGCGAAAACTTCCACTGCAAGTGACCACCCTGGTTGGCCCCTTGTTGGCCAATAGAATTCCTTGAGAGCAACCTCGATGCCAAAGTATTTCGCTCCTGCCGGCACTCCAATTCCGACCCGTGTATTGATGAAATGGTTAGCACAATCACTATCGGGTAAAAAGTCTATTGAAACATTCCGACACGCGATCGAGGAAAAGTTTCATACTTTCAACTGTCAATTTATTTCGTCAGGAAGAACGGCGCTTTATTTGGCCCTTAGAGACCTAAGAACACTGGCGCCCCATCCGGGAGCAGACGAAGTGATTATCCCCTCCTATACCTGTTACTCAGTCCCTGGGTCAGTGGAAAAAGCCGGGTTAAAGATTCGCGTGTGCGATATTGACCCCGGCACCTTAAGCTATGATCTCGACGCACTCAATCGTTTTGATTTCAGCAAAGTTCTGGCAATAGTCAGTTCCAACCTTTACGGGTTCCCCAACGATTTACCGGCGATAACCAACATCGCTAAGCAGCATAATGTGTTTTTTATTGATGATGCCGCACAAAGCATGGGGGCAATGATTGCAGATCAATACGCCGGAACCTATGGCGATGTCGGTATTTACAGCTTGGACAAAGGGAAAAACATCACGTCTATCCAAGGCGGTATAGTGGTAAGCAATCATGCGGAATTTAGTCAAGTGTTTGATGAAACCGTAAATAGCCTGCCGCTGCAATCTTCACTAAGTCTAATGGCAGACACCGTAAAACTCTGCGCTTACTCGCTGCTTCTTCCGCCTCGGTACTATTGGATTGCCGCCAAACTGTTAAGTCTGGGAACCACCCCATACACCACAGACTACCCGGTTCATGCTTACTCCGAGGTCATGGCAAATATGGCATTTACGCTTTTTGAGGACCTGGATAAAATCAACTCCAGACGAATTCACAATGCAGAATACATGATTCAAACCTTAGAACCTTATACATCCATAACGCCGATACATCCTGTCAAGCAGTCTAAACCGGTCTATCTTAGACTGCCGCTGTTAATATCCGATAATAGAAATCAAATCGTAGATAAACTGAATGCGGCCGGCATCGGCGCCACCACTTCATACCCTGAGGCAATAATAAATGTTCCGCAGTTGCGTAACTCTTTGGATCGCAGAGACCTAAATTGTCCTGGAGGATGCCAGGTTGCAAAAGAGATTGTCACACTACCGACCCAGGCATACATGAACCAACAATCCTTAGATAAAACCATTGATATACTCATTAGTTCTTGAGTGGGACACACAAATGTTGCACACCTTTAAACAACTGATAAAAAGACTTATATGTGCTTTGCTTTACTATTCAGGCCTGCTGTTTTTGTTTAAAAAATGGGTCATGCGAGGTAAAGCCGTGGTTTTAATGTATCACCGTGTCATTCCCGAGACTCCGGGTCTCAAAACCTATTCACATAAAGGCATAATTGTTGACGAAAAGTCTTTTGAGAAGCAACTGGATTTTCTCAAAAGACATTTTCAAGTTTTGTCGGCGCCGGAGTTTGTTAAATCACTACACCGGAAAATCCCGTTTGAAAAACCCAGCTGCCTGATTAGCTTCGATGATGGCTGGATAGATAATCACGATCACGCATACACACAGCTTAAGAAACGAAATATTCCTGCAATTATTTTTTTACCGACAGACTACATGGGCACCGGAAAACTTTTCTGGCAGGAACGTCTATGTAACACCATGCATATACTCTGTAAAGATTTAGCCCAACATGCACAGCTACTTGGGCGTATGGGTTTTGAAATGAAATCAAATGACCCTGACCATGAGATCTTAAAATTTGTCAGCCAACAAAAAAATCAGTCGCCCGAAACTATCGAAACCTTGCTTTGTGATCTTGAGCAATACATGCACGATCAGAATATAAAGTTTCCTCTGGAAAACATGGATAGTTACCTGAATTGGGATCAGGTTCGTGCCATGGACTCAAATATTATCTACTATGGGTCACATGCCCAGTCTCACACGATGTTACCCAAACTCAGCCGTGACCGGCAGAGAAATGAACTTAGCCATTCTAAAACCATTATAGAAACCGAAACCGGCTTAAGCATCGATTCCATTGCATTTCCAAATGGGGACTACAATCAAGACACGCTTTCTCTGTGTGAGGAATGTAACTACAAAGTAGCATTCACCACCCAACGCGGTCATGTCAGCGCAAACGACAACCCATTCATGTTAAAACGAGTCAATGTAAACAATGCCGTATCGGCAAGCATTCCCATTTTTTTCTGCCGCGTGTTAGGGCTGCTATAACATGAACATTCTGTTAACTGACGGAAATAACCGTGCAGCCCTGGCCATCACCCGTTCATTAGGAAGAGCAGGTTATACCGTATTTTGTGGCGAAAAAACCGAAGACTCTATTAGTTCAGCATCCAAATATTGCCATGGTAAATTTACTTACGCAGACCCGGTGAGACATAGCGATAAGTTTGTTGAGGATGTACTCCAGCAAGTCGAAATACAAAAAATTGATTTAGTTATACCGGTTTCCGAGATTACCACTTTGTTAATTACCGAGAACTCTGAAATGTTTCAAGGAAAATGTAAATTGGCATTTTCCGACTATTTTAATATCGCCAATGCGTCGAACAAGGCTCATGTATTTGACCTAGCCGCCAAGTTGGATGTTCCCATTCCGAGAACGCACACCCTGAACAGCATATTAGATCTGGAAACACTGGATCCGGCATTTCCGTACCCGGTGGTCATCAAACCCTCCAGATCGCGAGTAAAAACCAAGTCAGGCTGGCTTTTAACACGAGTCAGTTATGCCTATGACTCTGAGGAACTCCGTAAATCATTAGAAGATAAACCGGAAGAGGAATATCCTGTTCTTTTGCAGCAAAGAATTAACGGCCCAGGGATTGGGGTTTTTGCCTGTTATGCGGATGGGCAATTAATGGCAATTTTCAGTCATCGTCGTTTGAGGGAAAAACCTCCGTCAGGGGGCGTTAGTGTTTTGAGGGAGAGTACCGAAGTTAATCCGAAGGCAAAGTTATACACGGATAAATTACTCAAAGCCTTGAAATGGAATGGCGTAGCCATGGTGGAGTTCAAACTGGATGAAGATGATAATGAACCTAAACTTATGGAAATCAACGCGCGTTATTGGGGTTCACTGCAACTGGCCATTGATGCCGGCGTTAATTTTCCTTTGATCATGACGGATTACCAATTAAAACAGATCAGAAATCCGGTACCCCAGTATCGTGTTGGCATTCGTTCTCGTTGGTTTTGGGGTGATTTTGATGCTTTGCTTTTGTTGCTGTTGAAACCACCGCACAAACTGCAATTACCACCATCTCACCCAGGGCGACTGAAAACCTTACTTGAATTTCTTAAACTATGGAACAAGCAGACCCACTACGAAGTGTTCTCATGGAAGGATATAAAACCCTGGTTATTGGAAACGCGGAGAAAATTTTTTTAATAGCCAACCGACCCGGCTATGAACGAACAGCCGGATCGATTTTGTGTTCTACCGTCCAAACACTTGTATTTCGGCAACCGAAGTCCATTCACTGCCATTGACTTCTGAAATCGCAACCAAACGAACATATTGTGCCGGCTGCGAACTAAAACGAACCTCTTTGAAACTGGCATCATTGGCGAATACACCAGATGCTGCAAGCGTCCAACTAACACCATCAACACTTACATAAAACTCGTAGGAATTAATGTTGCCGTTCTCTCCACCGTCCTGTCTAGGTACATATACAAAACCATCAACGGAGTAAGAAGCCCCCAATGCAATATCTATATTGTGCGGTGGAGTGGGACTGCCACCCAACCATTGGGTATGCCATATAGTATCAGGATTCCCGTCAAAAGCATTACTGGCAGCTCCATTCTCACCAACAGTCTCTTCACTATCCACTGCCAGCAGACTCCAACCGGACTGCGAAATAGGTGTACCGGCATTTGGATCCTGCACGGTAATTGTCCGGGTCGCCGGTGTCGGGTCACTCAAGCCCAAAGAGTCCGTTACGGTCAAAGTCACGGTATAAGTCCCTGGGGTATTAAACGGTAACAGTCCCGGATCTTCCAGTGTTGAATCCGCAAGGCCCGAACCCGGGCCGAAATTCCAGGAATAAGTCAATGGGGTATTACCATCTATATCAGAACCGGTCGCAGTAAAACTCACGCTATCGCCTGCCACTATGGTCAGATTCTGGTTCGGGCTGTCTATGTTTGAATTTGGAGGCAAATTACCCCCCCCCGTACTCGGCACACCAAGAACATTGAGCTCTGCGACCGTGGTCCACTGATTGCCATTCACTTCGCCTACGGCAACCAAACGTACGAACTGCGCCTCCGAAGCGGCAAATCGAACTTCCTTATCACTGCTGTCATTGGCAAAGCTACCTACTGACACTTGGACCCAATTGCTACCATCCGTGCTGACATAAAACTCATAGTCACCAATGCGACCATTGACACCATCCTGCCGTGGCGTATACACAAACCCGTCTACAGTATAGGGCGCACCCAACGCGATCTCTAATGTGTGTGGCGGTGCAGGACTGGTTCCGGACCAATCTGTGTGCCATATAGTCCCCGGATTACCATCAAAGGCATTAACCGCTGCTCCGTTTTCGGCAGCAGTCTCCTCACTGTCTACGTACCACAAACTCCATGCGGTTTGGGGAATGGGCGTAGTGGCCGAAGGATCAATAACGGTCACCGTGCGAATGGCAGGTGTAGGATCACTCAAACCCAGCGCGTCAGTGGCCGTAAAGGTTACTGTATAGGTACCGGCTAATCCGTAAGCTACGGCACCGGGAACAAGCGCTGTTGAGTCGGCAATTCCAGATCCGGCACCAAAATTCCAAAGATAGCTTAAAGGATTATTGGCATCAGGATCGGAGGCCGATGCACTAAAATCAATGGACCCTCCGACTGCGATAGTGATATCCGTCGTCGGCGTGATAATGGAACCATTGGGCGCCAGATTCCCTGAACCGGCACTGGCATTGCCTAATACATTGATCTCGGCCGCAACTGCCCATGGGTTACCGTTAACCTCACTCAGCGACATGAAACGAACATACTGACCTTCAGTTGTCACGAAATTAATTTCTTTAGGCAGGTCATTGTTGGCAAAGGTGCCGCTGATTACCGGAGCGCCCCAATTAACGCCATCCAAGCTGATGTACAGTTCATAATCCGCAATCCGCCCGTTTTCACCACCGTCCTGCCTTGGGGTATATACAAAGCCATCTATCAAAAACTGGCCACCCAGAAAAATATCAATATTGTGTGGATGCGATGGGCTGGCACCTGACCAGTCGGTATGCCAAAAGGTGGACAAATCACCATCAAACGCATTTACTGCAGATCCATTCTCTCCCGCAGTTTCTTCGCTATCCACATTCAATAAGCTCCAGGCAGCCTGGGGGATGGGATCGCTGGCGCCCGCGTTTCGGACGGTTACTGTTCGGGTCGCTGGTGTAGGATCACCCAACCCGGTTGAATCCCTGACAGTAAAGGTTACCGTGTAATTACCGGGGGTGTTGAACTGTACAGACCCCGGGTCTTCTACGGTAGCATCTGCAATACCGGAACCTGCGCCGAAACTCCAAATGTAGCTCAGCGGTAAATCGCCATCCACGTCAACGCCTGTACCGGAAAAATTGACGCTTTCCCCAGTAAATACCGTTATATCGGTAGCGGGTGTATCAATAGTGCCATTTGGCGCCACATTCCCTGTTCCTGCACCAGCACTATTCAACACATACAACTCAGCTACTGATGTCAAGTTACTACCGGCCCAGTCACTGGTTGCTACCAGACGAACAAACTGCGCATTTTGCGGTGAAAATCGAATTTCTTTCGCAGTCGCATCGTTCGCGAATATTCCTGAGGCCACCGGTAATCCCCAGTTCTGGCCGTCAACGCTCACATAAAATTCATAGCCTCCAATACGCCCATTCACAGTACCATCTTGCCGGGGAATATATACAAATCCATCAACAGGATACTGTCCACCCAATGCAATTTCTATAGAATGGGGCAACAAAGGAAACACATCCAACCATTCCGAATTCCAATAGGTACTAATATCGTTATCAAAAGCATTAGTGGCGGAACCGTTTTCTGCTACCAATTCCTCGCTATCCACATCCCACAATACCCACGTATCCTTTGAAATCCCACTGTCCAGTTTTTGCGAAAAATCCCCTCTACCATCCACCGCAGCAAGCCATCCGCCGGTACCGTTAGGTTTAACGTCCATGTGATGCATGCCGTCCCTATTCCACCCAAACCCCGAAGGACCGTATAACGGACTACCAACCACTTCCACTTCGGCATAGCTGCTACGGGTTAGGGTTGTAATTTCAAATGCTCTAACACCGGTACCGTAATTAGGTAGATCATCTTGAGCAATTCGATAAAGATGAACACCGTCATTTATAACACTACCTCCCGGCCGCGCTCTACTTGCATCCGCAGTAATCAACGGACTGCTGGGGTGCTCGGTCCAAGGGCCGGTAAGATTATCCGCATAATACAACCTTAGTTGATCGTTGGTCGCGGGACTGGAAAATATCCACCAACTACCGTTAAATTGGAAAATAGTCGGATCAATATCACCAATACTGGTATTTATCAATGTGGAAACATAGGTCCAGTTGGTTGGAAATGTACTAGTGGTATACAAGCGAATGGAGTCAGTGTCTCCAGTCTCCGGTATCATATAATATTGGCCACCTACCTGAAATACTTGCGGGTAAGACAAATGAAAACTTTCATCTAAAACAATTTGTTGATAGGTCCAGTTATATCCATCCGGACTGGTCGCATAACCAATATCGCCTTCACTGGTATTGAGATTCAGGATCTCGAAAAACATGTACCAGGTACCCGCGTCCCGGAATAAAAATGGATCGGCAACAAAACCGGCCGGTACATCTGTCACATCTGCCGCGGTAATAACTGCATTAGGAACACCGGATACCGGCCCGGCGCTTATCGGTGTACTGCCTTCATAGATACCGATGGACCAATCTGCTGCTGCGAAGGGTACGTGTAAAAATAATGCAAGAATCAATATTATTAAAATTCTTCCGGGGCTTTCTGATCGTTGTTTTTTTGATTGAATCATATGAACTTCTTACTGAGTTGGATGGGGTCAATAATTGCTCTATCTAGTTGCAATTTCAATATTCGATATGTAAACCTGCAATATTCATACCTATTTGATTTTTACATATTATTCATATAGTTATAACGTATTTTTAGTTCATCTCTCCATGATTGTAAATTATTCCGACACTTTCTGGCTATCCCACAAACCTAGCCTATGGATTGTTGCAGCAGTTGCTGAGTTACTTTACTGATAGAATATTTATTAATCGCAAACTCACGGCCCCTGTCTGCATAAGTTCGGAATTTGGATTGAGAAAAACCAAGAACAAGCTTTATCATAGATGCGATGCCGGCGCTGTCTTGCTCTTCTACTGAAAACAACGTTAACTCATCACAAATGGATTCCTGCACGCCACCTACTTTAGTCGAAATAACCAGCAAACGCATTAATAGCGCTTCCTGCACCACGCATGCCTGATTTTCTGCGCAACGTTCCGTAGTTATACTGGGTAAAACTAATAAGTCCATTTTAGAGAGAGTCTCTATCACTTTAGCATATGGCATCTCACCGGCAAATTCTACATAACCCTCCAAGCCATTAGTATGGACGTAATCAATCAACTCACGTTTCAAATACCCATCGCCTATAAGAGTGTAATGAATATTTGTGTGACCTTCTTTAACAAGACTATGTATCGCTTGTAGAGCAAATATAAACCCTTTCTCCTGGCTAAATCTGCCTATAGACACCATTCTTAATACTTCATCTTTTCTGTAAAACTTATTCTCATCCACAGGGTAATTATTCAATTCGAAACCCACAGGACTAATAAATATTTTCTCCGACGGACAACCTCGTTTAACGGCATGGTCCAGACTGTACCGGGTACAGGTAAACACTTTATCTGTGGAATCGAATATATTTTTCTCATCGCGGATAAACTGTTGTCTAGGTAACTCGCCTCCATGGTAATACATAACCACCTTCGATCCGGGGTATAATTGTTTGAGAAATGTCAGCTTTTCCATCGTGGCAAGATTGTGAATCAAACATACATCCGGCTCAGCTGTCGGCAGCACCAAAGCTCTTGCTGCACTCATTAGATTTTTTTTAAATGACGCACTGCCATCGATTGTTCTGTATAGATTCTTTAAACTTGCCAAGGGTGATTTAATTGTTGCGATACAAGCATTACCAAAAAAGCGAGGAAGAGTTTTTAACGTTGACGGATAATATTGAGTTTTTTCCTCTAAATTTAGCAGCTCCGTGCTTAAGCCTACTCTGTCCCTTTCGTACCTTCCTTCGGCAAATACCTGAACACGATGACTCTCGCGCAGCAAATAAGCCAGTTGGGTGTCCAGGTACGGTTTGTAGGGATCCGGATATCTTTCCGCGAAACAATAAATCAGCACCTAATCTCCTAGCTGTCCGAGCTCTTCCGTAACCATAGGTCCGGATACTTATCTGATTGAAAGTAGTTGTTCTTAATTATTGGCATATCTTTATCTAAATAATTTAACGAGATTAATGCCGGTTTGTACTTCCTTATAGATTCGTATACATCATACGAATACGGCGTTATAGACTGATAAGTCGCCAACCCACCCACGCCAGGCCTCACGCTGAACCAGAAATAATCTATATCTCTGCGAAAAAGATTAAAGTAGATTTCTCCATCATAGATGAAATCGTCCGGCTTGGTGTTTGACCTAACATACTCTATTTTTGCCAACTCCTTGCTGTTATTCTTTAATACGACTTGTGTAGCCAAAACAAAAATTGGTAGCGCGCTGGCCACGACTGCAGCGATTCCATAATGTACCGGGTATTGAAACATTCGCCTGGCCCCTAGCGCTGCAACTACCGCAACCAAGGGAAGAAACATCATGTAATATTGCGGATAGGGTGCTTTCACCATGAGTAAGGATCCCATCAAGGCTAACACCAAAAACAATATTTCCCGCATCACTCCTTTCTCCATACAAGCGACACCCACTATAAAAAACAACCAAACCAATGTGTTTTTTTGGTAGATAGCAAGTACACCACTAACCGGGGAGAATGTATGAGAAAATTTCATATTTAATAACCAATTAAAGGTTATATAGGTGGAAAATTGATCATTTAAAAGCAAATACAGCGCATAAGGTAGAACAGTAGCAGCGAACGCTAACCAATAATAAAAAAATTCCTGAACAGGCATCGATCGATTAAACAGTCGCCTCGCTAGAATCAAGCCAATGATCAGGATCAAGAAAATTGCTTTCTGCAAAAACAAGAAAGATATACCCAAACTGACTCCACTTAATAAAGCATACATCAGTTTTCTTTTATCAAAATACAGAAACATCCAATAAATCGACATCAAACCGAAGAGGACCTGGGGAACATCCGGACGTACTTCAATAGCTTTATCGAAGAAATATGTAGTACCTGCCAATACCACCACACTTAGTAGAGCATCTCTCCGTTCCTTGAGCACAAGCAAAGCTAACTTATAAGTAACAAACAGTACTGCCGCATACATGGTAAACATGAACAAACGTGCGATACGTAAAACTGATGTATCATCGCTAAAAACCCATAAGAATGGCTCCAAAACATAATAGAATAACGGGTTATGATGTTGGAAAAAATCTACATATATTACTTCACCGGCAGCCATTTTCCATGCCGTATGTATAGCCTCCAATTCATCGTGGTCAAACCCACGAAACCAGGAATTAGCCAAAGTTAAAATGACTAAAATAACAAGCAATCCATACAATGGATTGCTTATTATCGATTGGATCCACTCACGACTTTTCTTCATGATATTCTTGTTCTACATTGACCTTCCATATGTTCTCTTTGGACTTCTTATCTGCGACAATATTTTCCACTGCCACCATTGCCGTCAACATAGAATGGTCTGCGTTGTTGTATTTATGCATTCCGTTTCGCCCGACCAGAAACAGGTTTTCCAGACCGTCGACAAAATCCTTGACCACATCAAACTCGTTGTAGGTTCCAAAATATGCCGGGTAAGTTTTTGGCATTTTTATAACTGTTGTGTCCAATACATCAGTCGAGTCTATGATATCTATTTTTTCCAGTTCCTTAACGGCAAACTCCGACATATCTTTGTCAGACATACTCCATAATTCGTCACCTTCATAACAGAAATACTCCATACCCAACCATACCGTGTCTGGATCCTTAACCATATAAGGGCTCCAGTTGTTAAATATTTGAAGCCGTCCCAGCTTTACGTCCCGTTCCTGGATATATATCCAGTTATCAGGAACTATAGAATTCACTGTGGGAATATTGGTTTCATTGTCAATTTTCAGCTTATTTAGCAAAACACCTACGGTGATAAAATCCCTATAAGTTAAACCCGATGCGATTCTTAGTACATTTTCCGGAACACCAGGGCTCATAGCCTCCACCAAATCTTTCACGGCCATGGTGGAAAATACATAGTCCGCTTCTATAGTCGTGACTTCACCTGTTCCAATGTCTTCAAATGCCACAGAAGCCACTCGACCGGTTCCCAGGTTTATACCTACTGCCTTTTTGTTAAAATGCAATTCTGCCCCTTTTTCCGTAACTATTCTCGCAACTTCCTCCCACATTTGTCCGGGGCCTAATTTGGGGTACATGAATTGTTCAATTAAGGATGTTTCGGTGTTTTTCTGTCCGACACTCGTATCTTTTTTGAATAGGGTTTTGATCGCATGTAAAACGGATTTCGTTATCGACAATCCTTTGATCCGCTGTGCACCCCAGTCCGGTTTAATCTGGTTACATGGAACACCCCACACTTTTTCCGTATAATCTTTGAAAAATGTTAGGTATAACTCTCTGCCAAATCGGTTAATTAGAAATTCTTCCAGCGATTTTTCTTCTTTAATTGGAAAAATTGAAACTTTAACGTAACTGAGCCCAATTCGGATAATTCTAACGATTCCCAGGTTTTTAAACGTATTCCATTTCAGCGAAATAGGATAATCGAAAAAGGATCTGAGAAAAAATATCCTGGACAGCCGCCGCCGTATCAGCATAACCACGCTGGTCTTTTCGGGATCCGGGGCATCCGGCGCATCCGATAAAGTAACTTCCCGCTTCAGAATTATGTCGTCCTTAGATGGTGCACCTTGTAGAGGCATAATATTACGCCACCAGTCCATCACGCGATCCGACTTCGAAAAAAAACGATGACCGCCAATATCAATGCGGTTACCTTTATAATTTACTGTTTTGGAAATTCCTCCAATGTCCGACGTCATCTCGAATATTACCGGTTTTATATCAGACTTTTCCAACAATTCATAAGCAGCCGTAAGTCCTGCCGGCCCAGCACCAATGATGACTGCCACTTTCTTACTCATGATAACTCCTAGCGAAATAATGTGATTTTTCTAACAATAAAATTCCACAGGTATACGAACCCGGTGGAAATCATCTTGGACAACATATAGTAGAGCCCGACCACTTCAGTGAAAAACCACATAAACAGTTCATTCAATGCCAGTCCGACCATTCCGATGGCTGCAAATATAGCAAACTCTAACCACTTATTCTGAACAGCGCGTTTATCAAATACCCAAATAACACTAAGCGTATAGTTGATTAACAACCCAATGGTGAATGCTATCGCCGCAGATACCAGATAATACACATTAAAAAACTCTGTTAACACATACAGTGTTCCAAAATCGACAGTAAACGCGAATCCCCCGACAAAAGTGTATCTGATTAACTGGATAAGCGTATTATTTGTTTTATTCTTTAGGATTGCATCTAACATAGTACTCTTCTTTTACGAATTCGTTATAAAAATCAATCAGCAACCCGTATTAATTTTCTTTACAAAACCATCCGATGCTGACAGAAGCCTGTCCACAATTTGTTCTGCTATCTCAGTTGACTTGCCATATGGATCTTCGATTTCAATGTCGCCATTTTCAAGAAAGCTGCCTAACCATACTACTTTGGTCATTGATTTCGGATCCATATCCATCAACAAGTCCCAATTTCTGCAATCCATTATCAGCACAATATCGGACCAGGATAACAATTCATTTGAAAGCACATCTGATCGATGATGTGACAAATTCACTCCTTTCTCCATGCACATCCTTACATGTTCATCGGGAGAGCACCTGCCTTCAACTGGATAAAACCCTGCAGATTTCACTTCTAGACCCGTTTCTTTCAATTTTATTTTTAAGTACTCCGAAACCAAAGGGCTTCGGTAAATATTGCCATAGCAAAGGACTAACAACTTTTTTGCTCTGGTGTTCTCCAGGTTTTTTTGTGACCAGCTGCGTGCCTGCCGCTTGACACTCTCGTGCCGCACAACTCTAGCGATCTTTTTTAGTACTCTGGAAAATATATTCAATTAGATTGCACTATAAATTTGCGTATATAACGACATCCCTAAATACGCCTAAATCTCATTCACTTCCTGAATTAACAATGGTCTGGTATGTAAATATTTAGTTGCACGTCTTTTTGATTCTATATCTCTATAAATCCAACCCGCTTGATCCACACTGATATTCAATGCCTCGGCCAAGTCCTGGTGGGGAAGCCCGTTATTGTGAGCCCAAAGTGCCAAATCCATTTTATTGTAGGGCAACGCAAAATAGAACTCATCCTGACCTTGAGCCATACTATACGTATCGGTAGTAGGTGCCGCGTTACAAATATCCATTGGCAAATTAAAATACCTCGCCAAAGTATAGACTTGCGTTTTGTATAAGTGTGCGATTGGTTTAATGTCAGCTGACCCGTCTCCATTTTTTACAAAGAAGCCCTGATCGTACTCCAATCTGTTAGGAGTACCCACAACGGCATAATTCAAACGGTCTGCATGAAAGTACTCTACCGTCTTTCGAATTCTTTGTTTATAATTAACCGAAGCAACTATTTGTAAATATTCTTTTAATTTCAACCTTTCTTGTTTTATATTGCCTTCTGGGTCCTGCACTACCAACATGAAGTGATTCATCTGCCCTTCACTACCACCACTTATAGTAAGTTTATTTTTCCAATTTTGTCCGTAGTCGGGGAAAATTTTCCGAATAGCATCGTCACGCCACTGGTAACAACCTATTGATTCGAGCGCCGGGGCGATATCTTGGATTTGGTAATCTATCCCTAATTGATCCGCCAATTGCTTACCCAGAGTAACACTTTTGGATGATGAATCAGTTTCCGGTAACAACAAGCCGAAAACTTTGTTTTTTCCTATGGCTTCAACACACAACGCTGCACACACTGCGCTGTCCACTCCCCCCGAAATCGCAACAACCAACCCACGCCGGTTTAAATTTTTACGTAAATGATCTCTAATCGAGTTTGTAATGACAGCAACTTCTTCTGCTTCGTTGATATTCAACACCTGTTGGGATAATGGTGTATTTGGCATTTTCTTCTCTCTCAATCTGTTGAATAATACTATTTCTGAGCCATTAATGATCTAATGTTTCCATCAGAGTCATAAAGACACTCCACCGTGGAATAAAAGCCGGTCTTTTTCAAACGCTGAGATATAGAATCCCCTTGTCCCTCGCCAACTTCAAATACCAGAAAACCACCTTCCTTTAGGTATTTTGGTGCCTCCTTAATCAGCCGGTTCAAAATTTTAATACCAAAAGGTCCGCCATCAAAAGCGAGTCGCGGTTCATGCGCCGATATTTCCTTGTCCATCGTATCTACTTTGCCACTGGATATATACGGAGGATTACAGCTTAGCAAGTCCATGCTATTGTAAAATTCCGGGGAATCAAACGGAGCCAGTAAATCCCCTTCCCTGACCTCCACTCTATCCTCCAAATTATGAAATTTAACGTTCTCCCGGGCCAGACTTACAGCTTCACTTGCCAAATCCGCAGCATATGCCTTAACGTTATCCCCGGACAAAGCATAGGCGACAGGGAGGTTTCCCGCACCGGTACACACGTCCATAACTTGCACTGTTTCCTGTCTTCCGGCCCTATCCTTGATGATAGAAACTGCTGACTGACCCAATATTTCAGTTTCTTTTCTGGGTACCAATGCGCCTGGGCCGGCGATCAACTCTACACCCATAAATTGTTGTCGCCCGGTAATATGAGCCAACGGAACCCCGGACAGACGCCTGTTCAGGTATTCCTCTAATTTTGACATATTCTCCGCATCTAACACGGGCAACTCGCCATCCTCCGCAGCTTGTGCAGACTTTGGGTCACCGGCAGCCGCAAACCACAACGCTCGAAGCGTATTATCCACGTTCTCTTCCGGCTTATCCGGAAGGAATGCTAGTTCTCCGCTGATTCTTGAATGGCATTTTCGATAGAATTCACTCTGTTCCATACCACCTCCTCAAGAAAGCGCCTTTTTATCTATCTTACCGTTTGCTGTTTTTGGTAAAGAATCCGGCACGACAATTATATCTTTAGGTACCATGAAATTTTCCAGTTTCGACAAACATATTTTCTTAATCTTTTTATCTGTCAAATCCGAATCTGCCTCCAACGTCACAAATGCTTTAACAGATTCACCCAACAACTCATCCGGAGCACCAATGACCGCTGCTTCTTTTATGCCTTTTATTTCGTACAAAGCATTTTCTACCTCAACGGGACTTACTTTCTCTCCTCGAGTTTTTATAATATCGTCGTTGCGTCCGACAAAATACAAATAGTTTTCCGAATCTATCCGAAATAAATCGTGTGTACATAACACTCTTTCACCGGGATATCTCCCCGGTTTAAGCATTTTCCTGCTTAGCTCGTCCTGTTTCCAGTACCCGAGCATGATATGAGGACCCCTAACGTACAGAACCCCTGTTTCACCAGCGGATACAGCTTGACCGGTTTTTTCTGACAGTAGATAAACTTCAGTTCCCGGTATAGCTTTACCAACCGAGTTGGACTTTGCGTTAACCAATTCCGGCTCCAGATAACTGACACGTTTACATTCAGTCAAGCCGTACATTTTATAAATTAAAGCGTTCGGAAATATTTCCTGAAGATACGACACAAACTCTTCCGGTAAAGCAGCAGCCGTGTTAGTGATTCTAGTGACGGTAGGAAAACACAAAGGTTTTTTCTTATGAGCCGATACCATCATGGCAAAAATTGTAGGCACACCGGGAAACACCGTTACTTTTTGCTCTTCAATCCGTTTATACACTTGTACTGGAAATGTAAATGAACGCTCTATTACCAATGTACCACCCAATTTCAATGCCATGAATAGCTGGTACAATCCATAATCGAAGGCAACAGGAAGCACAAGCAATATTTTATCTTCCCGCGATAAGCGCAAGTATTCTATTAAACTCCATGCAGCAAACACCATAGATTGATGGGTATGCATCACCCCTTTGGGTACTCCCGTGCTACCAGAGGTATATATCAGCGCAGCCATATCGTTTGGGACAACGAAAACAGGTTTTTCCAATGGTGCATTACTTGCCAATATCTGATTAAAATCCAACAAACAACTTAACGTCAATTCGCTTGTGTCGCCAGAGCAGATTACTGTTGTAACCTGACTGTTTACCACCACATCAGCGAAGACTCCAGCCAAGTGGCTATCCGTACACAAAACCTTTGCATCGCTGTCTTTAAGTACAAATTCCAGTTTGTCAGATTTTGTTTGCGGATTTATAACAAGAAATACCCCGCCCGCAATTAACACTGCGTATATACTAACCACACAGGGCCATGTATTGTCCATATAGATAGCAACTCTGTCGCCTCTTTGAATGCCGGACTGTACGAGCTGTGATGCCATTTTAAGTGCAGCTTGCATCAATTGAGAGTAAGTATACTCCACGCCCTCGATAACAAGGGCGACTTTGTCCGGTGTACGCTTTGCAGAGGAAAGCAGGCCGTCTCGCAGTAACCGGGGCGGTATTGTCAAATCGGAATCGACCATCAGCTTTGTTTGGATTGTATATATTTAACAATATTGTTAACAGAGTCGAGATTCTCAGGAACCATCTCTTCGTCTTCTACTTCAATTCCAAACTCTTCTTCCAAAAATAGAATTACTTCCATAATTCCCGTTGAATCTATAATTCCCTTATCTAAAAAGGACTCATCGTTCTTTAGAGCGTTCTGATCATCGGTGAACAGATAGTTATCCAAAACATAGTCTCTAATTTTTTGTTCGGTAGACATGTGTTATACCCTTAATTCCCAAAATTTTTGTTAAAGTTTTTAATAAAATGATAATGCCAAACTTGCGTAGATAGTATCCCCACCAAAGCCATGTTATCTTTGTAACCTATGGCACGCCCTTTTTCTATTTTTTTCTTCAGCCGGCCAACCTTATTAGAGTCGAAATATCCCGCATCCAATATGCTCTTCTCACCTAATAACTCGTGAACGTACTCCGGCACTTCCCCCCCAAAAAAAGCGGCAATGTCAGGTGCCCGGTATGGTTGTTTGTATCTACTGACAATTTTCGGAGGAAGATATTTTCTAAATGCTTTTTTCAATAAGAATTTTTCGTTTAACGCTTTCATTTTGTATTTAGGATGCAAGGTATTGGCAAATTCAATTACCCTATGATCTAAAAATGGAAACCGTCCTTCCACTGAATTGGATAATAACATCCTATCCCCTTGCGAACATAAGAGGTAGCCTGCCATTAGAGATTTAGCCTCTATATACTGACTTCGATTAAACGGATGCCACCGATGAATTGCTCCAGGTAGTGTGGCGCATAAATCCTCCAGCGCATTACTATTTAGATTCTGTTTAACATCATCGGAAAAAAATTCTTTAATTTTTGCAGTGGTGTTCCATCGCGGTATGTGCGCAAAATATGCAAGATCGGGCTTATCAAGATCCGCACCAAAAAACTGCTTCAAATATGCTTGTCCTCTGCCTTGCGAAATATCCAAATAAGGATACAGTTTCTTTAATAACCCGGCCCTGAAACTGGAATCTGGATTCTTTGCCCAAAATTGTCTGATCTTACCTTCTTTAAAAATGTCATAACCGCCCAATACCTCATCGGAACCCTCTCCGGTGAGCACTACTTTGTAATTCTCCTGTTTCACCAGACCGGACAGCCTTCTCATAGGCACCGGCGCAGTCCGTAATATGGGAGATTCGGTATGCCAAATTGTATCTACAAACGAATCGGCAATATCAGAGTTACTACAATTAATTGCACTGTGATCGGTCCCTAAATGTGCAATTAATGCTTTTTGATACGAGCCTTCGTCAAACTCTTCAGAGTCGAACCCGATAGAAAATGTTCTCAATGGTACGCCACCGTAGTGTTTCAGTATGGCGACAATGACCGATGAGTCTAAACCCCCTGATAAATATGCCCCGACCGGCACATCGGAACGTAATCGAATTTTAGTCGCGTCAATCAAAAGGTCGTGCAGCTCTCCGGCCAAGCTATCTTCATCACCGCCCCGGTACTGCGTTTCACTGAAACTCCAATCCCAATATTGAATGTGTTTAATATCACCATTTTTTACACGCAACATCTCACCTGGAGAGACTTCCTGAATCTCGGAGAATATCGTATTTGGACTCACCGGCGCCCAAAATGTCATTAATTGATCGAGCGCCTTTGTATTTAGACTTGGCGAACTGGAAGCGGTCGCTAACAAAGATTTAACCTCTGAAGCGAAAAGGAGCCGATTATCTATGCTCTGATAGAACAAAGGCACTATACCTACCCGATCCCTCGTTAAAAATAATGTCTCACTATTATTGTCCCATAGCGCGATGGCAAACTGACCGTTGAGATGTTCAACAAAGGTTTCTCCATACTGTTCGTAAAGATGAACGATTACCTCTGTGTCTGTATGCGTATAGAACAAGTGTCCCTGTTGTATCAATTGCTGTCGTAATTCAGGAAAATTGAAAATTTCCCCGTTAAACACTACCCATATTGACTTATCTTCATTATGAATAGGTTGCGACCCTCCCTCTAAATCAATAATGCTCAGACGCGCATGGGCCAAACCAATTTTAGGAAACTCTATGAATCCTGTACCGTCCGGACCTCTATGGCTAAGTTGTCGCACCATATTTTTCAGGTCCCCCATAAACGGGGCTTGCTTATTGCTACTGTATATACCGGCTAACCCACACACTACCCTATTCCCTCTCTAAGAAACAAACGCCAATTTATCCGACGAGGTGTCTAACAATCCTTGATTACTTAACACATGTTGGGCAGTGGAAAACGTAAATTCAGAAACCAATTTTTCCAATCGTTTTTCGCACTTATTCAAATTGTTATAATGTCGAAACCTTGATTTCCAATTGGCTGCGACTCGGGGTTGATCCGGATCCACTTCCCATGGATGTAGATAAAATATAAATGGCCGATTGCGACGATTTATGTGGGCGAGTCCAGTTTTCGTCACATGGTAAGGAAACAAACGAAAATAACCACCCCCGGCAATCGGAACATTTGTTGCTAGAAACCTGACTGTTGATAACGGAAACTCTATCAGCTTATGTCCGGACGGGGTGGTTAGTTTATGCGGAAACAACTCCGCATTTGATATACCATATCGATCATGGTGAATCGGAAAAATACTGGAGTCATACGAAAACCCACATTCCACTAATATATCCAGAGCCCATAGACTGCTATTTACGATAGAGTAACTGGCTGCTCGATATCCAAGAACGCTGTCTTGAATAATATCCTCTAAAATTGTCTTGGCTTTTACAGTTTCTCTCCGAAATTCGTCCGGTGTTTGTTCATAAATCAGCTTATGGCTATAACCATGACAGGCTATTTCATGCCCCAACTTGGCAATTTCTCTAACTAAATTCGGAAACCGTTCTGCTACCCACCCTAGGACAAAGAAAGTTGCCCTAACGTCGTATTTATCAAACAACTCCAGCAGCTTTCGAGTATTTGCTTCTACTCGGCATTCGTATTTTTCCCAGTTGGCTTGTTCAACATACCTTGAAAAACCCGAAACGTGAAAATAATCTTCCACATCAACAGTCATGGCATTAACTACTTTACCGCTGACCATGAACATTTACCCTCTTATACACCCTCTTCACCAAATCACTCCTTTAAAATTTTGCCGCAATTTCCAGTGCAACCAAGTTATACCTGTAATCCAAAATATCTGATGTGGAATTGTTGGACGCATGCGTATACTTCAAGCTTGTTGATATTTTACGACTTGTTCTGTTACTAAATAAAATGGTGAATTCACGAAGACTATCCACTCGACTATCATTACTCGCACTACTTCTTCTCAGTCCGATACCCGTTTTTAGCTCTGACCGACTTGACATAGACCATGAAAAATCTGCATCAAAGTTTGTGTACGTCTCTGATCTCTGTACAATTTCATACTCCCTTTTCTCTTGAAGCAAGGATAAATTGTAGTCAGACTTCGCTTTCGAATACGTTACAGAACCGCTAACGCGTTTAGCAATAAATACTTCGTTACCTACACCCTGGATACCTTCAGACGGCAACGGGACATCAACCCCACCTTCACTATCCACTCCGGACACAGGTTGTAACTGTAAAGACAGAGTTTCAACATCCTCGTTGTAGCCCAATCTCCAGGTGGAATATTTCGAACCGTGATTTAACTCAAAGTCGTATGTCTTTCCAAAAGATCGCTCGCCCGAACCCAACTCCACTGATGTACGTCCCGCTGGCTCCCAACGTAACCCTGCGCGCCAGGTTCCGCCGGTGGAGATACTTTCGATATTTTGATAGAAATATCTGTTTTCCTCTTTACCTGCTGTTGCCTTCAAGACTACCTGAGTACCCAATGGTAAATCTAAACCGTAATCCAGCCTTTCCAAGTTCAGTTCATCCTGATTCCGGTATCTTACCGTCCGTTTTTGTGCGCTGACATTCCAAGCCAGCGTTCGTACATTGGGGGTTTGATTTACGACAACTAACAGCTGAGTCACTCGCGCATTGAAATCAGGCGTTTCGTCATATCGCACTGCACCATAAGAAGGACGAATCATCACCCCGGGGGTATCCGTTTGCGGCACCCTATATGTAGGTGCGACATAATAACTCTGCATATCCGTCCGATTTCCTGTTACAAACATATTACTCGAAGGCGCGTTTTCTCTTGCGTCTATATTTTGCTGCTGATAACTGCCTGCCACACTCAAAACTAAATTATCGGTAAAAATGTCTTGATCCAATGACAAATCCATTTGCTGGTAAGTACCATTTTGTTCTGACATTTCATTGTAATAAAAAGCTTCCAGGCCATACTGCAAAGAAAGCTTTGTATGTGCTCCTTCACCACGCATAGTAAAACCCGGGTTTAATTCAAGGATTACTTCCGACTGTTCCGATGTCGCACTAAGCGAAACATTATCCGTGTAGGCTAATGCCGCTTCCATCGTTGGCGTAAACTGCCACTGCACAGCGTGGAGACTGTTTGCCCAGCTCAAACCAACAAGCGACAGAAAAAAAACTCGTAATTTCACTCCGAGGAATTCAGTCCCGAATTTTTTTCTTGCGTTTATCATTTTTATAATACATGTGTACTGCTTGATTGGCGTCGGAAAATTCTATTTTTCCGCCCCATATCCATAGTAGTTGTAACCCGTACCGAGTGATTGAATTTTTTTATTAAAAACTAATCCTATGGGGCGGGTTTTATCCAAATACTCCATAGCATCCTTAACCGCTGATTCAGCGGTGTCTTCCGCCGCAACGACAAATACTACTTGTCCAACCAAGTCAGTTAAAACTCTTGCCTCACTGGTCGCCAATATTGGAGGTGAATCAAATACCACCACCCTATCCGGGTACCTCTGCGAAAGGTCTGATATCAAACGTTTCATATTTTGACTGGCCATAAGTTCCGACACTCTATCGTTGTAGCGGCCCGATGGTAGTAGTGTCAGTTTTGGAATATTAGTTCTAACCAGTAAATCGCTTAAATTTATGGAGTCATCCAATAGATAATCTGTCAACCCGGGTTCCGGACTAATGCCTAACAAAGAACTGACACCGGTTTTCGAGGAATCCGTGTCCACAAGCAAAACCGTTTTGTCTTTTTCCATGGCAATACTCATAGCCAGATTCACACTGATAAAAGTTTTTCCCTCTCCCGGTAAGGCACTGGTAACCATCAATAGGTTTCCCTTGTCTATGGCAAGGGCACCGGTGGCAAAAGCATTACTTATGAGCGGTCTTTTAATACCACGAAACTCTTCTGCCATCACGGAATGCATTCTATCCGGAGTCAACATGCCGCGTTGTTCCAATCTTTGCAAATCTATAGTCACCTGTCGACGCGTTTGCTGAGATTGCGTCGATTGAATTCGGGTTGCCAAAAACTCTTCTTCGTCCACAAAGGCATCGGGGATACTCCTGTTTGCATCTGAGGAACTACGCGAATTCAACGTGCCGGATAGTTGACCGCCTGAGTCTTTTTTCTTTTTCTGCAGTTTCTGGATGGCTTTCTCAATACTACTCATTTGCATCACTCTCTAAAACTTAATCAGATTTAATTGCATGGCGATCAATCCACTATAAGCTGCCAAAATAGCTAAGATGACAAGCCCAAAACCCAACAAACCAATTCGACCTTTAACAATTTCTCCAGGCTGTATCACTTTTGACACTGAACCCAAAACAGGCAAATCCAGCTTTCGGGATAAATCAGACGCACTGTAAAAAGTCGGTTTAAGTTGAATCAAAAGAATTACTAAAGCGATACCCGCGCCTGCTCCTAACACCAACACAGCTGTTATCAGCAGTAGTCGATTAGGACTGATGGGTTTGAGCGGCACTCTAGGTGGATCAATAACTTTAAAGTTGACGTTGTCATCTTTGTTTTCCGCATCAAAAGAAAGCTTTGCTGATTCCCTTCGCTTTACCAAGCCCAAATAATTCTCTTTGATAATACCGTAGTCACGGTTCAATTTTGCAAATTCCGCCTCAACCTTGGGCATTGTATCGATTAGCATTTGCAGTTTGTGCAGGCTCTCCTCATACATGGATACACGGACCTTCAAAGCTGCAATTTGTGCTTCTTCCTGACCGAGATCCACCTTCAACTCCTGATATACCGGGTTGTTATCCAGTAGATTCGCCTCTCCGGTATCCGTGCTTTTTGCTTTTTCGGATTGTTTTTGTTTTTGCAATTCCTGGAGCATTCTTTGTGCTGCAACCACATCAGGGTGGTTCTTTGTGTACTGCAACTCCAATTCATCCAATTTTTGTTGTACAGTTTGTATGCGCGCATCCAGTGGATTCGATGCAGCATCGGAACTGGAAGAGCGAAATGAATTAACCACCTCGTTCAACTGTCGCTTAAGCTCCCGCTGCCGGTTTACCGCTTCGTCCAACTGTAACTGAGCTTCCTCTAGCCGACTTTTCTCAGAGCTCATTTGCGAATAGTAATTTTGCCCCTCTCTGGGCATCAATCCGACATTTTTCCTTTTAAAATGTTTTAGCCTCTCCTCCGCCTCAACCAGTTGAGCTTCGTACTCGTCAATTTTCAAATTGAGAAACTGCTCAGTAAACTCGGTATCCTTTCGTGCCGCTCCGAGAGTACCTTCAACAAATAGAGTTAAAATTTCCTGGACCACCATCTTGGCTCTTTGAGGATCTTGATCTCTGTAGACTATTTCAAACACGGCCTCACCGCCTGCGGCTTGACGACGACGCGTAGTCGGTATTCTCATTTGAGAGATATATATATTCGAACCCAAATTTCGAATCAGTGCTTCAAATTGTGATGGTGTATTCGCCAACAAATCGATATCCACAGCACGCGCAACCTTCTCAAGATTCGGACGCGTTAATAGAGTTCGTTGCAATACCAGGGCCGTTGTTTGCGTCAGTTCACTATCAACCGCAAGTCCGCTTAATAGAGGTTTTAAAATACTTTGTGTATCCAGGTGGATTTGTGCTTTCACTTCATAAGTATTTGGCAGCTTCAAGACAACCGGCCATCCGATCCCGCAAATTAACGCCGCAACTAATACCACAAGCCAACGTCGCCTCCAGACGATGCGGACATAACCGAAGTATTGAACTAATGCATCATTCATCTATATAAACTCAATAACCCGCTAAAACCAAGACTCAGGAATAATCAGGATATCTCCTGGCGCCATTGATATATTTGCGTCGATAACACCATCTTTCAACAAGCTCTCGAGGTATACCGGTATAGAAACCTGTTTGCCGCCAACTTTTCTTACTAACACAGCCCGGTTACCCGCAGCATGCTCCGTGAGACCTCCAACGGCTATCATCACGTCTAACACGGTCAGACTCTTTCTATAGGCCAGAGACCTAGGAGTAGCGGCTTCTCCTACGACCCGTATCTGGTCATCTATCTGACCAACAAAATCCCTAACCATAACCGTTACAAATGGGTCTTTAATATATTTCGCCAGTTGGCCTTCGATGTCACGCGCCAATTGCTTTGGTGTTTTACCACTGGCCGACAGCTCCTCCACCAAAGGTACAGAAATCTTACCGTCTGGTCTTACGGGTATACCGTTCACCGTAAGATCGGAATTACGCCATACAAAAATATCAATTATATCCCCCGGACCCAATCGATACTCGAAATTCGGAGCGGACAGATCCGTTTTCGGCTGAACCAACACCGTGGCACAACCCGTCAGCAAACCAACTAATACCAATAAAAAACAACGTGTTATAAATTTCATTTGGACTACCGTGTTAGGAAATCGAGGAAATTTCTCAACTATTTCAATTAGACACCTTAAAAACGCAATTGTATTACATTCCTACACTGAATTAGTACTTTCTGGAGTAATTTCTTAAGTATTTCCGCCACTCCATATTAGGGTGTCTTTTTGAGTTATCGGGTCTAAGGCAATGAACTTTATTTCCCGTGTAATGGGATAGAGAACAAATCTGAATGGAATAAGCGAAACACTCCCGGAAAGCCCGGGAGTGTGAACCGATTGTTTGTTCTATCAGGCGGAAACCTGCAATATTCTACGTAACCCACCAAATACCAAAATGGAGCTACCTAACAACACCAGTGTATTCGGCTCTGGAACAGCAGAGGCGTGAATGAACGTGCTGGCATCAGATATGGTTCCCACTGAAAAACCGTAAGAGGAAAATGTGGTATTTGCAACATCCAAAGCGACTGCTCCGGCACTTGTATAGCTCGAAAAATCATTTGCTATAACAAGTAAATTGGCGCTGGAAAAATCCAATGCCATTGTTCCGGCTTCGTTATCATTCAATGCCAGCACGTTTCCGTGGTAGAGATTAAATGTACCGTCACCATTATCTTCGGTCAAAAACAGTGCTGCAAAAATTGCTTGATTGATACTACTGTTACGTAGATCCATTGTTACACCGGTATAGCTGGAAAAATCCCGATCACCAACAACCCCTAACCCCATTTCCACAGGAGTCCCTATAGGCAGAGTCGGATTGAAGAAGATAGAAAACTCACCAGCCGAATTAAAACCCGTTCCGCTGAAAGGATCCGTAGCCAAAACAGCTGAACCGTCAGGTACCGCCCACAGCTGTGAAAACTCCTGCACGTCCTGGTAGTTATATTCGTATGCGACAGCATGAGCATTACCGGTAATCAAAACGGCGAAAAGCGAACATACTGCGAGAAACCCTAATTTTGTTCTCATGTCTAGCCTCTTGAAAAAATTACTGCTGAAATGACTTGTTATAAGCATCAATCGTGCCATATTCGCATCCAATTGATTTGTATTATTTTTTTCTATTACTTTCTCAACAAGTGTAAACTGTACCGACAGTACCCATGCTACTTAGCAGACATTAATTCCCTAGCTCGCGCAGCGAGTTTTTTGTTGCCGGAAGCTGCTACAA
The DNA here is from genome assembly GCA_029882975.1 of Gammaproteobacteria bacterium. Taxonomy (NCBI): domain Bacteria; kingdom Pseudomonadati; phylum Pseudomonadota; class Gammaproteobacteria; species Gammaproteobacteria bacterium. The sequence continues at coordinate 13,162 of JAOUJW010000012.1, read as the reverse complement.
TTTCCAGCACGCGATTAGCTTTTTCCGTTTGACTATTTTTTTGCAGCGCCTCAGCGTAGTGTAATTGAATTTCCATATGCACTGGCGCCAACTCCGCTGCTTTTTCCAACAGAGCCAATGCTTTGGCGGAATTTCCGGAATTTAACTGTAACCATCCATAGGTATCCACTATGAACGGTTTGTCCGGAGCAAGCATATAGGCCTTGTTGGCGACTTCCAATGCACTGGAATCTTGTGACTCAAACAACAACCAAGCCAAATTGTTGTAAACAGAGGCATCTTTTGGATCAATTTCGACAATTTTCCGATATTCACGTATGGATTTGTCCACTTGACCACTACTTTTATAATCCCAAGCCAGTTTTTTTCGTACCGTCACGTCATTTGGGTGTTGTTTCAACCAGTTTTGCAGCAACAAGGTCGCCTCGCGCGATCTCTTAAGTCGGTGCAATACATAATGTCTTTTTAACAGCAGTTCGGACGATTGCATGTGTTTAGAGGTATTAGCGTATAAAGCATTTGCTTTCTTATAATCTTTCTTGGCGACAGAATAGTCCCCCATTAACAGGTCTCCCAACCCCGAATTGGGAAATCGATCATTAACTGTAAGTATTATCGACTTAAAGGCCTTTTCCCGACCCGAGATCAATTCCAGCCTTCCTAATGCCAGATACGCATTCGAAATCGATGGTTGCAACTGCATTGCCTTTTGAAATGAATTTCTAGCGGACTGCGTCTCGCGCTCATACATTTGCAGGGTACCAAGATAGTAATGCGCCATACCTAATTTTGGATTAGATTGCACCAGTTCCTGGAACTTGAGCTTCGCCCGCTTTCTGTCACCAAAACGCAGTTCGTATATTGCGCGTAACATTTTTACATCCCATCGCTTTGGTGCCAGAGTCTCGGCCTCACTTAGAACAGGCCCTGCATTGGCCTTATCTGATTTCTGCAAATAATAACGAGTTAAAATTAATCGCGAAAAAATGTCGCTCGTGTTTTTAACTCTTGCTTTGTCCAATTTTTCTATTGCTTGTTGCTCTTGATTTTGTAAAACATGTAACCGTGCCATTGAAACAAATATCGAACTGTCTTCCGGAAACAGCTCCTGCATGCGATTTAAATGCTTTTCGGCCTTTTGCAGTTCTCCCTGCATGACATATAATCGAACCAGGCTGTGATGCAATGGGGTATAATCTTCATACGAAGTCAAGGCCTGCCTTATTGTCTCCTCCGTTTTATCAAATTTTTTCTGTATCAAATACACCTGTACAAGCACAAGCCCGGCATGCCCTTCATTGGGAAACTGTTCTATCAAAGCAGCAGCCAATTGCTCAGCTTTAAGGAAATTCTTTTTGCTGAGGTAACTTAGAATCAATAGAACCTGAGACCTATAATCCTGGCTCTTGCGTGTAGTTGTATTTTCAAGTTCCTGTACGGCTAAATCCACTTCACCTTGCTTGAGGTATATTGATGCCAGCTTGTTTCTTAGAAACACAGATTCCGGTTTACTTGATACCGCTTCCTTTATGTAAGCCAATCCTTTCTCGGTCTCACCCTGAGCCAGCAATGCGCTCCCCATTAAATCCAAGAGCTCCGAATCATTGGGGTTTTGATCCAAAACAGATTGCACCAATTCCTGCGCTTGTTCAGGCTGGCTCTGGCGCAAATGTGTAGCACCCAGCAATTTTATGGCGGTTGGGTTAGTTGGATCGCTTTGTAGAAGCTTGGAAATTTGCACGTCGGTTTGCTCAAGCTTCCCTTCACCAAAATTTACTGCCCCCAGTAACAGCAAGCTTGGTTTGTGATCCGGAACCGCTTTGAGCACGAGCTGCAAATGATCGTAGGCCGCTTTTCTATCACCGGACTTGTATTTGTGTACCGCATATAAATAGTTCGCAATGGGGTTTTCCCGGTTTTCGGCCAACAATTCATCCAGTATGGCAGTTCCTTTTCCTATTTCACCGCTATCCATGAGCACATTGGCCATACGAATTTTAATGTAACCGGTCTGAACCGGTGTAGATTTTGAGGTTTCTATGTCTAATGCTTTTTGATACATTTGTGTTGCCGTGTTGTAATCACTACTGGATGCTGCGACTTCACCCAACATCAGCCACGCCGGCACAAACCCAGCGTCCAGAGCGGTAATTTGGTTCAAAAACTTTTTGGAATCATCATATTTATTATTTCTATAAAGTAGTTTGCTTTTAGTCAACAATGCAGGGACAAAATCAGGATTGATGGACATCGCATAATTCAACTGCTCTTCACAATTCGACAAATCCCCCAACCCCAGATAGGCCTGCGCCATATATGTAGACAACTCCGCATCCAATGTCTTTGCTTGCCCCGAACGAATCAGCTCAATTACTTTGGCGTATTTATCTTGAAGCAAATAAGCATTTGCCAGTGGTGAGATAATTTTCTCTTGAGCAATTCCTAATTTACCAGAACGCAAAAGCTCTTTCTCCGCCGCTACACCATCCATTATCTCCAGATAGACTTTACCCAGTAAAAACCTTCCCTCGCGGCTGTCCGGTTTTTGTTTTAAAACGTTTTTCAGATTGATGATAGCTATGCGATAGTTTCCTTGCCGGATTTGCTCTGAAGCTTCATTTAACAAAACCTCTGGGGACTTTCCTGAACAGGCCAGGAGAAAAACACTGCACACTGTAACCGCTATACCCTTACTGAAATCACCAATTCGCATGTGCTTCTCCAAATTTACCAAACCAATTCATACCGAATCCAATTTTTTCCGCATCGTACTAACAAAATCTTCCAATTGAGATCTTGCACTGCTTGCATCCGCATAAATACCAGAAACCAATATAGTCACTTTTGCTCGAGAGTTTCCTGTAACAATGGATTTTAATTGAAGCAGTTTAGCCATCATTTCCGACGAAGTATTTTCACCTGCTACTGTATACCATTGCCACATCACCGCAACCTGGCCTTGCTTTCTTTTTAGCAAACTTTCCTTAACCGCTAATTTAGTTTCACCGGAATTACTTAAAAGTATTTTTCCATTTTTATATATATTCCAATTTGAACTACCAACCACGCGGTTTTCATAATGAACCAGCTCTTTTCCTTGCGATTGGCTGTTGTATCCCGCCACGAACAACGCTAGTTTATCATTGTTTTTTTTATATGAACGAATTAAAGAGTAATCCGCCGAGGCATAGCTGATATTGACTATTGATTCTAATTCGAAAGGCCCTTCCCAACCCCCGATGCCCTCAGGTAAAACAACAGGGAAATCCCTCTCTATGCCTCTTTGTTTCAACTGATTTGCAGACACCGGCGTGAGTATCAGGACAAGTACGCTAGACAGCAACACAATCACAGGTTTATAGCCAGGAATACTCTTTGGAGTACTATGTACCCCCACTGGCAAACCGGCTTGGTTCGCACTTTTTCTGTGCATATAAATACCTAAGGCAAACACTGGAATCAATGATATTGAAAAAATCCACCACCCAAGGCCGACATGTTCATGGACGAAAGAATGCTGCATATTTGAAAGGTGTCCTGCCAGGATCACAAGAAATACACGTACCCAATTGACAACAACCGCAATCGCCAATGCTGTTCCAACAAATACCATTTGTACCGACAATTTTTTTAAATACATGTGCGAAAACAATAGCGCAATCGCCAATGCCGCCAAAAAATATCTAAGTCCGGCGCAAACCTCTTCTATATGAAATTGACCTTCTGGTATCGAAATGTAGGTGGATTCCAGAAAAACAGGTACCCCGACCAAAGATAGACCACCGGCGACCGTGTATGCGGTAAGCACCTGCAATATCGACTCCAGCGGATCCCACACCGGTACCGCTACCAGTATGTAGGTCAATGGAAATAACAATAATTTAAACACATGTTTTCCCAAAACAGTCCACACAATAAGTGCCGGCATCACTAACACAACCACTTTAACCAGTATGTTGATATCGATACTGTATGCAATCCACCAGATGCCATTGAATACAGTAAGAAAAAACAAACCGCTCAAACTCACTGAGTGGGGAGTTTCCTGTAACTCGGGATACTTTTCCCACAACAGATACAAGCAAACAGGAGCTACCAACAGACCATGGCCGTATGTATAGGAGCGCCACCACAATACCCCTAACTCCCGGAGCGTAGTCCAATGTAAAACCATAGAAATACAAACGAGAAATACAGCGACGGACGCAATCAATTTTGGGTTTACGTGATTTGACACTACCAAACCGCGGCCCTTTAATTGAAACCGAACTTATTCATTAGATCATAGAGTGTAGGTCGACTGACGCCGAGCAGTTCTGCCGCTTTTGATACATTATTCTTAGTCAATGACAATGCCTGTTGCACAGCAGTAATTTCCGCCTGCTCCCTGGCATAACGAAGATTGAGGACATTAACAATGTTATCACTGCTAACTATAGAATCCAGCTCCATGTCTTCGGCCGTCACTTGATCACTATCGGACATTATAACAGCGCGCTTAACTTTATTTTCCAGCTCCCGAACATTGCCTGGCCATAGATGCTGGACAATAGCAGCTTGCGCATCACTACTGAAAACTTTAGCCGACCGTCCTTGTAAACTGCAGAATTTTTCCAGAAAACTTTTTGCCAATAAAAGTGCATCCCCGGATCGTTCACGCAAAGGCGGGATTTGAATCGTTATTTCGCTAATACGATAGTACAAATCTTCTCGGAATCTTTCTTCCTTTATCATCTGTTCCAAATCCCTGTGCGTGGCGCATATCACTCTTACATCCACAGGAATTTCCTGGCGTCCACCAACCCTTTCTATCACTCGCTCCTGCAAAAACCGCAAAATTTTAGCCTGTAATGCTAATGACAAATCACCGATTTCGTCCAATAAAAACGTACCGCCTTCGGCGAATTCTATTTTTCCTCTTGTTTGCTTAGCAGCGCCTGTAAACGCCCCTTTTTCATAACCAAACAGTTCACTTTCCAAAAGATTATCCGGTATGGCTGCGCAATTCAGCGCTACAAATGGCTTGCTTTCGCGCCCGCTCATGGAATGTAAAGCCCGAGCCACCAACTCTTTTCCGGTTCCACTCTCACCCAATAGCAACGTGGTCACATCCACAGGAGCCACTTTCTCTATAGTCCGGCAGACTTTCATCATCTGCGGACTGGATGCAATAATTCCTTCTATAGGCGTTAATCGATTCTTTCTCACCAATTTTCTATTTTCATCTTCCAACTGATAGAGTGTATAAGCCCTATCCACTATCATGCTGAGCATCTTAGAATCAATGGGTTTCTGATAATAATCATAAGCGCCGATAGACACTGCTTGAATCGCATTTTCCCTATCGTCATTTCCGGTTACCACAATTACCTTTGTGTAGGGTGCCAGTGTCAAAATTTCCTGTAGCACTTTCAAGCCTTCTGTCGCATTGGCCGGATCCGGCGGCAAACCCAAATCCAAGGTCACCACGCTCGGTTCATAACGGCGCAACTGGGCGATGGCACTTTCACGAGTACCCGCAATAAGAACTTCATATCCTTCAAAACACCACTTCAATTGGCGTTGCAAACCAGGATCATCTTCAATAACCAATAGATATTTTTTCTTGTCTTTCAAAGTCATACCCCAGACATTCAATGAAAATTAGGGAGCGCCGGCCCCTATTATTTCATATTATTGGGAAATACCACAGTAAATGAACTACCTTTGTCTATCTCACTGATAACACTCATTGTTCCTCCCAGGGAGCGGAAATACTCCCTTGCTTCATACACTCCGATCCCCATTCCTGCATTACCTTTGGTCGTTTGAAACGGTTTAAAAAGTCGTTCCTTTATGAATTGATCATCCATACCGCAACCGCTGTCTGCGACATTCAATTCGATATGACCATTTCCTTGTCGACTGAGAGAAACCCGAACCCAACCACTTGCGTCTGTCGCCTGTTGGGCATTTTCCACCAGATGCTCCAAAACGGATTGAAACCGATCACGTTCACACGGTAAAAATATATCCTGATTTGTACCTATGTACTCAGGTATCGGAAGGGTTCCGCCACGCTTACGAATTACGTCTTTTATCAGTAGCAGTATATTTTCCGTTGCCACAGTACCTACTGGTCGATTTTGTCTCAAGCCATCCAATAACTTCTGCATTTTTTCGGTAGCATTTTGCACGGTTTCAATCGCATCCTGCATAAACTCCGGATTGTTTTTAAACCTCGCAGCGTTACTTACGACCAAACTTAACTGGGCCACCAAGTTCTTCAAATCATGCACTACGTAAGCAGACAACCGATTAAATGCATCAAACTGTTTTGCATTCATCAGTTCTTCATTTGCTCTCAACAAAACCAAATAACTGGATATCTGTCTTGCCGCGGTCAATAACAAATCCCTGTCTTCCCAATTTATTTTGGTTTCAATTCTGGAGCGGGCCAATACGGCGAATCCTATTAACTCCTTACGATGCAGAAATGGCAATATTAGCCAAGCCTGGGGTAATAAACCCACCCACCGGGGCAATTCCAAGCCGTCATAAAGTTCGGTTACTTCATGAACTTCATCAATATTTATTACCCATTGTTTTCGACTAAGAAACTCTACCAATGAACTGGCCTCTGTTTCACATATTCCATCCTGCCGCATATTCCAATTCACTGATGTCCGATAGACACCGTCATCCTCCTTCAGGCATAAAATGCCCGCCGGACTCTCCACGATATCCGCAACTACCATTATAGCCTTGCTGCGAATCTGGTAGTCATTTTGCTCCATCGCCATCGCATTTATCAATTTCAACCATTCATCTCGGTAATCGTACTTATAGTGAAAAAAATTCTTGCTTAAAAACACTCTAATCCTGGCCCGTATGTAACCTGAAAAAAGCAGAAGTAGAAGCAATATCAAAGCACCCGTCAGCAGAATGACCTGAGCAATCCCCCCCCAAGTACCTCCAAATTGTTTCACATAATAGCCTCCAGCTCCCATTGCCAGCAGATAAAATCCGGACCCCAATATGGCAGCTGAATGAAACACAAATCGTTTGGAAACATGAACCCTTAACGCCCACTGAGGATTACGGGATGCCGATATCGCAATTAAAGGACTAACCATGGCATTGACGTAGCCGCGGGCACTCATTAAACCTTGATCGGTTTCAACCATGAGTAAGGAGTCGGCATACATATAAAAGTCATACGCAAAAACCCCTCCCACACCCACGCAAAAAAATTTAATGGACCAGCGCTGATCCATTGGTGTATTTCGGAAAAGCTGCTCTACCAAAATCAATCCCAACAGTGTAATTACTATTAAGATGATAAAAACGAGTTTGGCATTAAAAATATACGGGACAAATAACCCTCCCAACTCCACCAAAACCCCGGATAAAACTAATAGCGTTGCAAATATCTTCAGCATCAACAACGTTTTGTTTTTGCTACTTTCCTGAGCACGCAGATCAAGCAAATAAAACAAAAAACTTATCCATAACAAATTTCGGAGTAGTTCGGTTATTCTCAGGTAGGGATGTAATACGTCTGGATAATAAACCTGATATGCGCAAAGTAGGGACCAAACAATAGTGGCAATACACGCAGAAATAAGCAAAGCGCTTTGGCTATGCCCCCTCCAGTTAACAGCTAGAATGATTGTTAAAAACAGGAAGGTGACGGCACATATACCATAACCGGTGGCGGCAATGTTTATGATTGTCATTTCAATGTTAAAACCCTGCAAAACTTCGATTACAGTTAGCGCGCACCTTTACCCCAAGTCACTTCGTGGGCCGTTTGCAATATAATCACCAAGTCCAGAAACAAGGTGTAGTTTTTAATATAGTATAAATCGAATTGCAGTTTCTCCAGCGCATCTTTTTCTGAAGCTCCGTAGGGATAACACACCTGGGCCCACCCGGTAATACCCGGTTTAACCCGGTGACGCTCAGCGTAATAAGGAATTTGGTTGGACAGCTCAGTGACAAACTCAGGCCTTTCCGGACGCGGCCCCACAAAGCTCATATCCCCCATTAACACATTAAAAATTTGTGGTAACTCATCCAAACGCACCTTACGGATAAAACTACCCACCCGGGTCACCCGATTGTCATTCTTCTGCGCCCATTGCGCTCCGTCTTTCTCGGCATCGACCCGCATGCTGCGAAACTTCAACACATGAAACAATTGCCAATGCTGACCTACCCGAACCTGTTTAAACAGGATGGGACCTCGAAACCCGCTTTCTACAAATATTGCGATGGCCACAAGAACCATAGCCGGCCAGGTTACTGCCAGCAGCAATAGACTCATGAGCACATCAAAGGCGCGCTTAAAAAAGGCCTGGTATTCGCCCTGACTGAAGCCTTCGGAAAAAATCAGCCAGCTTGGATTAACGATATCGAGTTTGATTTTACCCACCTCTCTCTCAAAAAACTGAGTTAAATCAATAACATCTACCCCGCTCAATTTACAATCCAATAATTCGTGAACCGGGAAACTTTTGCGACGCCGGTCACCTACGGCCACCACAATTTCATCGATTTGTAATTGGGAACAAATAGTCACCAACGGTTGTTCCGGCCTTAGAATAAGTGCTTCATTCACCACGTCGTGTTCGCCACGCACATGGACATACCCGACCACCAGGAATCCACGCTGATCGGTTGTACGCCGCAGATTGTTCTGAATCTGTCCGGCATATTCACCTGCACCCAGAACCAGCACGCGTCGTTTCAACAAGTTTTGGTCCACCGTCTTCATAAAAAGAACTCGAACCAAAGTAATTGTGGAGAACGCCACGACAAAAGAAGCGGCTTGAGTCAATCGTTCTACGGACTGAGTGGGCAGCGCATAGTAGATAAAACTCATAGCGATCGCACCCATACAAAAAGCGGCCGACAACCTCAATAAAATACCCGCAATCCCCAATCGGAACCGCCTTTGATACAAACCCATTGAGCCGATACTGAGGAAATGTACTAAAGCAAAGGTAATGGCTTTGGGGTACAAGGGGGCAATACTCGTCACCGAAAAATCTGACTCTATAGCCGAATGAAAAACCACACCGCCGTAGAAACAAAAAAACAGCAATACCAGTTCTACCAGGGCCAGATAGACAAGCGACACTGGGATATATTGTTTAAATAGTCGAACCAAAATTTAACCTACGATAACTGTTTGAATAGTTTACGTTTACACTTTGTTATGGATAGATCCACGTCCTTCGGTGGCGGGACACATCAAATGTAATCGGAATTCTGCTATTATTTTTTAGTTTCCACCGATAGAACCCGTGAGTTACGAGCTGCAATTATAATGTTGATAAGATACCAACACCATACAAATCAACCCTTTTCACACTAATTCAGTATATTACAGATGACTAATGGGATGGTCTCTGGTATTGTTTTGTGGAATTTAAATCTCAGTGCGGCCGCGTGCAGAAACCGTAAAGAATAGCGACACCGTACTTTATTAATTTGGTAATAGCAACAAAGAGAAAAATCATGAATGTTACAATCTATGGCTCCGGATACGTCGGACTGGTAACCGGCACCTGCCTGGCGGAAGTGGGTAATGATGTGCTGTGCGTGGATATTGACGAAAACAAAATTCAACGCTTGAATCAAGGCGAAATACCCATTTACGAACCCGGCCTTGAGGACTTGGTAACGAAAAACGTGGAAGCCGGCCGTTTACGTTTTACCACAGATGCCAAACTGGGGGTCGCGCATGGATTGTTCCAGTTTATTGCCGTGGGCACCCCACCGGATGAGGACGGTTCTGCCGATCTGCAGTATGTATTGGCGGTCGCAAAAGGCATAGGCGAGGCCATGGACGAATTTCGTATTGTAGTCAACAAGTCCACTGTACCCGTGGGCACGGCGGATAAAGTTCGGGGGAAAATTGCAGAAGTATTGGCATCCCGAAACGCGGAACTGGAATTTGACGTGGTTTCCAACCCTGAATTTTTGAAAGAGGGTGCTGCTATCGATGATTTCATGCGGCCGGACCGCATTGTCATTGGCACCGACAACCCACGCACCACCGAAATCATGCGCGCCTTGTATGCACCCTTTAACCGCAATCACGACCGACTGATCAACATGGACATTCGTTCAGCCGAGTTAACCAAGTACGCATCCAACTCCATGTTAGCCACCAAAATCAGTTTTATGAATGAACTGTCCAATCTGGCGGAACGACTGGGCGCGGACATTGAAAACGTACGCATTGGCATGGGCTCTGATCCACGCATTGGTTACCACTTCATCTATCCGGGTTGTGGTTATGGAGGCTCCTGCTTCCCCAAAGATGTACAGGCACTGGAGCGTACTGCGGCACAGGTGGGCTATGAAGCCACACTGCTCAATGCAGTGGAAGAAGTCAATAAACGTCAGAAACAGGTTTTGTTTCAAAAAATTCAGGCGCATTTTGGCAGTGGCCTAAAAGGCAAAACGTTTGCGCTTTGGGGGCTGTCTTTCAAACCCAATACCGATGATATGCGTGAGGCCCCCAGTCGTACTTTAATGGAAGCCTTGTGGGCTGCCGGAGCATCTGTCCAAGCTTTTGACCCGGAAGCCATGGAAGAAACACAACGTATCTACGGGGCCCAAAAAGGCTTAACACTGTGCACTAACGCAGAACAAGCGCTTAGCGGAGCAGACGCGTTGGTAATCGCTACGGAATGGAATATTTTCCGCAGCCCCGACTTTAAGTCAATCAAATCGAAATTGTCGGAGCCGGTCGTATTTGATGGCAGAAACCTGTATAACCCACAATTTATGGCAACCGAAGGTTTCACCTATTATGCGATTGGTCGCGGGGTGCCTACAGCGGGTTAAAGGTGCCCACAGCCGCTATGAATACAACGAAACCCGGCACCACAAAATATGCAACAAATGATTAGGAACTCTTATCATGTTCGATATAAATAACGCCAAAATCGGCATTATCGGCCTCGGCTATGTAGGCCTCCCTCTGGCCGTGGAATTAGGAAAGAAATTTCCCACGGTAGGTCTGGACGTTAATTCCAAGCGGATTGCGGAATTGCGCGCCGGTAAGGATCATACCCTGGAAGTGGACGCCGACGAATTACGCTCAGCGGATAAACTCTCCTACAGTGATAACCCGGAAGATTTACGCGACTGTAACGTCTATATTGTCACCGTCCCCACACCTATTGACAATTTCAAACGCCCGGACCTGAGCCCGCTGGAAAAAGCCAGCACTGCCGTCGGCAAGCTGCTGGCCAAAAACGATGTGGTGATTTTCGAGTCCACCGTTTATCCCGGTGCCACCGAGGAAGTTTGTGTCCCCATTATGGAACGGGAATCGGGCATGACGTACAATAGCGATTTTTTCGCCGGTTACAGCCCGGAGCGCATTAATCCGGGCGACAAGGAACACCGAGTTACTAACATTCTCAAAGTGACTTCCGGTTCCACGCCTGAAGTCGCAGACTACGTTGATGCGCTTTACGCCAGCATCATCACAGCCGGCACCCATAAAGCCAGTTCTATTCGCGTCGCTGAAGCCGCCAAGGTCATAGAGAACACCCAACGGGATGTGAACATCGCCTTAATCAATGAGCTGTCGCTGATTTTCAACCGACTGGGCATTGACACCAACGAAGTTTTGGAAGCGGCCGGCACCAAGTGGAACTTCCTCCCCTTTCGCCCCGGTCTGGTAGGCGGTCATTGTATAGGAGTAGACCCCTATTACTTGACTCACAAAGCACAGGAGATCGGCTATCACCCGGAAATCATCCTGGCAGGACGACGCATCAATGATGCGATGGGAGCCCATGTGGTAGAACGAGTGGTTAAACACATGACCCATAAAAAAATCCATGTGGTGGATTCCAATGTTTTAATCCTTGGCTTAACCTTTAAGGAAAATTGCCCTGACTTGCGCAATACCCGGGTGATCGACATCGTTGAGGAACTCGAGGAATACCACGCCAATGTACACGTCTACGACCCCTGGGTGGATCCTCAGGAAGCGCAAGATGAATACGGTATTACACCGGTATCCGAACTTAACCACACCACCTATGATGCTGTAATCTTGGCGGTCAGTCATCACCAGTTCAGTGAAATGGGCATATCCGGCATTAAAAAGCTTTGTAAACCCAATAGTGTTTTATTTGACGCCAAAGGCCTGTTACCCAGAGCCGAGGTGGACGACCGCTTGTAAACGTTTGTAATTTGAGTAAGAAAAGCCTGGAGTATTGAATGAAAGTTTTAATTACCGGCACAGCCGGATTTATCGGTAACAAACTGGCTCAGCGCTTGCTGCAAAGGGGTGATGAAGTTGTCGGTATTGATAACCTCAATGACTATTACGATGTCAATTTGAAACAATCTCGGCTGGATTTGATTAAAGATAAGCCCGGCTTCAGCGAAGAACGCATCAATATTGAAGACCGTGCCGATATGGAAGCGGTGTTCAAAAAACACAAGCCCAATCGCGTTGTCAATCTGGCTGCCCAAGCAGGGGTGCGTTATTCACTGATCAATCCCCACGCCTACATAGATAGCAACATCCAGGGTTTTGTTAATATTCTTGAGGGCTGCCGTCACAATGAAGTGGAACACTTGGTCTACGCATCCAGCAGTTCAGTGTATGGCGCCAATACCAATATGCCCTTTTCCATTCACCACAATGTGGATCACCCCCTGAGCCTGTATGCCGCCAGCAAGAAAGCCAATGAGCTCATGGCCCACACCTACAGCCATTTGTACCAATTGCCCACCACCGGATTGCGCTTTTTCACCGTCTACGGCCCCTGGGGCAGACCGGATATGGCCCTGTTTCTTTTTACCAAAAACATTCTCGCCGGAAAACCCATTGACGTGTTTAACTATGGTAAACACCGCCGCGATTTCACTTATATCGACGATATCGTCGAAGGTGTTATCCGAGTGCTGGACAATGTGGCCCAATCCAATCCGGCCTGGAGCAGTGACGACCCCGACCCGGGCACCGCACTGGCACCTTACCGCCTGTACAATATTGGCAACAACCAGCCGGTAGATTTGATGCACTATATTGAAGTGCTGCAGAACTGCCTGGGTAAAAAGGCCGAGATAAATTTCCTCCCACTACAACCGGGTGATGTCCCGGACACCTATGCCGATGTACAGGACATCACCCGGTTGT